>NZ_JAPVZO010000024.1:0-35890 GCF_041432445.1 Streptococcus sp. 27098_8_69
ACGTAGAGTTTCTTTTCTTCTTCCACTAGTTCTGGATGCTTTTCTAGAAGTTCATGGAGACAGATCATGCCTTCTTGGTCCCAATCCTCTTTCTCCCACAGGTGAAGATAGTAGTCTTTTCTACATTTATGAACAATTCCTTTTACCTTCGCATAATACTTCTCAAGCATTTGCTTTCCCCCTTTCTCTGCTTGTAGTATAGCAGAGAAAGGCAGAAAGAAGGGCTTTGGTTTCTGTCTTGTGTTTTTTCATGTCTGTAATGTTATTGATTATGAGTTTGTAATTCACATAAAACTTGCTAGTTTTTCATGGTCTAATTTTCAGACAAAGCAAAAAGCCCACTGTTGTAGGCTTTTTGTAAAACAAATCTTAAAATTAAAGCATTTTGTTGTAGAATAGATTTTATATAAGTTATACTTCATCATACTTTATAAAAGTTGATTCCATCAAGTTTTTATAATTCCTTCATTAAATAGAGTAAATTAAACTTCACTCAATGGTAGACAAATTAGAGTACAAATTTCAAGATTGATGAGTTCAGCAGGCAAGCAGAAAGTACCGTTTAGGTGCTTTTTAGTTTTCCTGACTTAATTCCAATATTTCTATCACCTTCTGAACAATTTCCCTATGCTGTGGATAATTCTGAATTTTTAATAGAAGCTCTGTCATCTCTGTATCATGTGTTACGGAATAGGGTATGAAAAAGTCGCTTAATGAAATTTCTAAAGCTTGAACTATACTTAGAAAAGTCTCAAGAGATATATTTCTAGACATGTTTTAGAATCCGTAGCATACTATTTTAGGTTCAATCCACTATAAAACTAGAAATCCCCTAACAACAGAAGTTGTAGGGGATGTTTGCTATGCTATTAAGGTTTTTCAGCTCTCACATCTCTAACCTGTATTTCATATTTAGTTAATTTCTGGTCAAAGTCTGTAAATTCAAAGCGAACTTTTGTTCCTTTTTTCCAGTTATTTTGTGAAGCGTATGTAGTTCTGTAGTTAACGTCATCAGAGTCTTTAAGAGTTATTAATAGGTCTATGTAATCAATATTATACTCAGTTGTATTTTCGACAATAGCGTAGTATTCAGTAGAAAATTGATTACTTTTCTCTTGGTCTACTTCAAATTTGACTGATGAAAGCAAGTTCTTTATTGCTTCCTGCTTAGCGTTTTTATTTTCAATTTTCTGACCATTATTGAGAGTATATTTTAGTGATTCTTTATCTTTTACAGGAATTTCTTTAATATTGTTTATAGCTATTAAAAGAGATAATCTTTTACCGTGATGTGAATCCCATTTGTTTTCGTCTGCTTCTTCAGCTGCTTTTTGAGTTTCTTTTAGTTCATTGATATATGACAAAGTTAGCTCTTTTAGCTTATCATTTTCAAACTTTTTATCTTTGTATTCTTCAATTTCGTTTAATTCTAATTGAGGATATATAGCATTATCTTTACTAAAAGTTGAAGTTAGTTTAGCATCTTTCTTCATTTTCTCTATAGTTTCATCTAAAACTTTCCAACGAGCATCTAGCCCTTTACCCAGTGCTGTGATAAATTCGTCGTCATAAGTTTTTTCTGCTTCTTTTGATTGAGAAGAGTTATAAGTTTTTTCTGCTTCTTTTGGTTGAGAAGAGGCACAACCTCCAATAAATAACATAGCCACAAGTAGGGCAAATATTTTCTTTATCATAGTAACTCCTTTTAGTTATTTTATTCATTATACCTTATGAGGAAGAAATAAACAATACTAACACGTTCCTGAGCGTTTTCGTCTTTACTGTATGGTTAAATCTGTGATTACTCTAGTATAGCTGGTACTTGGAGAAATGAAAAAGGAAATTGGGTTACATTTGATAATAAAGGTTTAACAAGTGGAACAAAAATTGAAGAAATTTATCTTTCAAATGAAAACACCTTACCCCTATCCTTACGTGGAGAGGTTACTGGAGCTTCAGTGGGAATTTATCCCCCTGGAACAAGTATACCTATGAAACGATTTGAAAATAATCAAATGGTATCAATCGAAGACCCAACTGATAAAAGTAAAACTAGAATTATCATTACTCAAACACATCCATCTGATGAAAAAGCTGTCTACTACAAAATAGACTAAAACAACATTCTCTATACTTACAAAATTTTCCTAGTTACCTGAAAATCCCTGCAATTACTCATTGCAGGGATTTTGTATATCCTTTATATCACATGAACCTCCTTCAGACAATTCCACACTACTAACACATTTTTGAGATAGAGAGTTAATCGCTGAATAGCAAAATTCACATACAGCCATTACTATTCTATTTTTTAATCGACCTTTAGAAATCCCATTATCACGCGCATTACTAACCACAAACACAAAAAGATAAATTGATACAATTGTACAGTAAAAACTGATAGTTGAATCAAGACAACACTACAAAATATAAAATTCCATAATGTAAAACCTTTTGAAATAGCTATTTTCATTCTCTATTTTATCTCACAAGCATACGCCTTTATGCCGTGAAAGCAAATTGACAGTAAGTAGGCACAAAGTACACTAATAACGTCTCAGACGAAAGGCTTTAGTTTTTCGGATGGACAGTTCATTTGTACGAGAGTGCCTTGTTTCTTGCTGTCAATTAGACCATGGAATAAATTAGGCGTATTTGGTACTTAACAAAGCGTTTCACTCCTTTGCCTTCGCTTATGGCGGGCTAGTCGTTCATACTTTGTAGTAATGTAGTAAGAAATTTCTCCACTTACTCTTATTATATAATTCTAACTATTTTTACAAGAATAATACTACAATACTACAAAAGGAGTAAATAACTAGTGTTATTACCACTTTTGACTGTAGTTACTCTGTAGCTTCTAGACGTACATAGACACGTGTTGGACTACATGCACTACAAGGACGCTTATTATTAACAGCTTCAAAATCATTACGATTATCCAGTACATCACGAATTTTTGAAGCATGTTTGCTATTTCGTCTGCTACCTGTTTTTTCATCAAACAGTATGTAAGCTAGTTCACTTGTGTAAGTAACAGTCACTAAGCCTGATTTCTTTGCACTCCAATACTCTCGGGTTCCTTTCTCATATCCCTTCCATATACGGTAGTATTCCCTCTTATCAGATAGAGTATAATTTCTCCAATCATCAGGTACAATAAACTCATCCAGAAATTCATTTATTAGTTCTCTCTCTATATCCTCTTCTTTGAAGTCACTTTGAATCTCTTCCAATCTTTCTGAAGTCGTTCTACTTGGAAACATAATTCCATATTCCAAGAATAGTAGTCTAGCTTCAGCAAGAACTTGCAAGAAGTAATTGTCAGAAACATCCATTGGATGCTCCTTCACAACATATTCCCCACAGTTCAAAGGATAGAATCTTCTTTCAACTCCAAAATCCCTGAGAAATGCTTTAGAATTTCCAGTTGCAATAAATACATTATGTCTTAGTTGTCGTTTGTGTGTTTTATACAGTTCCCTACACATATCGTATGAAGCACTAAGGAATCCCTTAATTCTATTTATATCACTCTGCTTCAGTCCCTGTAATTCTGGAATTTCAACAACACATACATATTTAAGCATTCTGTAATCTTCTTGTGTTTTCCCAAATGAAATCGGAGTATCAGCAAAAAAGTCAGGTAATAAACGACGAGCTACTGTGCTTTTGCCTATTCCTTGTGGACCAATCAACACTGGTACATTATCAAACTTTATACCTGGTTTATATATACGTCCAATGAGAGCTGTTAAAAACATCTGAGACACTTCACGTGTGTATATACTGTTCTCACAACCTAGCAGTTTGTGGAAAAAGTGTTTCACACGAGATACTCCATCCCAGTCAAGACTTTCAATCCGTTCCTTTACAGGATTAAATTTCCGTCTACGTGCCACGTTTAAGACAGCATCTTCAATATAATCCTTTTTAGGAGTAAAGTGAAACTGTTTATCAATATATACCGAGAACAAAGAAGTGTCTTCGCTATCCCATTCTCCTTTAAGAGTTCCCCAAGGCGTCTTATCTAGTTTTTCAACTGCTCCTGTGAACTCATTGTAACCTAATAATGACATCTTAGATTCAAATGATTCTAAGATAAGCACTACGTTTTGAGGTGAACTGACAGGTTTCCCTGAATTATTGAGATTAAATTTAGGCATGTCAAGAACTTTATCCTCTGTCTCCTGTTTTTTAAAAGTGAATGTCATACACAATTCCTCCGGTTAATAAAATAATTACACTATATAGCGTAATTGATAGCAATTGAATCAAAGATTCAACATGACGACAATTTCCTATGTATTTCAAGTAAACATAGGAAGTTTCAACTATATTTCTTCACATAGTATAGTTACTCCCTTCTAGCAATTGAAAGGAACTTCATAACATCTGATTTCTTATAGAAGACTTTACGAGTTCCTTCTATTGGTGGACAGTATCGGATTAACCCCAAACGCTCCCACTCATGCAGAGTTACTAAACTAATACCTAGTTCTTTGATTAACTCTTTTTGCTGTATCAAGTCAAACGAGTCACTGTGAGATGAAAGCATTGCGTGTGATAGATAATCTTTTATTAAAGATTCAATCTTTCTCAACAATGCTAGTTCTGCTTCTTGTGATAGTAATCCTTGTGTCATACTATATACGTCTACCTTCTTTCTTATTTATACACAACCAATTTCACACCTCATTACAGCCTGTCTGTTTACCTAGGTTATTAAACTTAGGTTATGTTTTAGATTTTATCAGTTTTTGATTTACATGTCAATAGTTTTTTGATAAAATATTACTAAAGTTATTAAACGGAGGTTAAAAATGATAGGAGCTTATCTAAAAAAATATCGCAAGGAAGCAAACATAACTACCAAGAAACTTGCTGAATCACTAAACGTATCTCAATCCTACATCTCACAAATCGAAAATGACAAAAAGATTCCCAGTGTAGACAGTCTATATGAGATTGCACTTAACATTGCTCAACACGCCATAAAGGAACAGTGTCAAAGAGACGGACTAGATTCTATTGGTTTCTATGCAGAATCTCAAACTTCAGCTAGTTCTTATATCGATGACATAATTAGCCATGTCAACATGGATTCAATTCACAATGATAAAGAGAAGCAACTTTTAAAGGATTTAATTGAACTAAGGAATAGCAAATCCTTATTCTCAACATTAAAAACATATAAAGACATTAGCCAAGATATTATCAATGGGGAAAATATTAACATTAACCTTGATTATATCTTTAGGAAAAATGTAAAAATAACTATTAATGGTCAAGCACTCACAACTGAGGACTTAACCGCTCTACAAATACTAATTGACGGTATTCGTTCTAGACACAAATCATAATATCTATTTTCATAACCTCTTACAGCTTGCCTGCTGATGTTAGAAAGGTTAAAAAATGAAAATAGCAGAAATAAAGAAACAAAATGGTAGCACTGTATATCGTTCTAGAGTATATCTTGGTATAGATTCACAAACTGGAAAAAGAATACAGGCTAATCTAACCGCTAGAACTAAAACTGAATTGAAGAAAAAAGCTCAATTAGCTAAAGCTGATTTCCAAAATAATGGTTTTAGTAAGAAAGAGAACATTCCACTAACAAGCTATGAAGAAGTAGCTCAATTATGGTGGGAAAGCTATCAACACACAGTAAAACCAAACACACAAGATTCTGTAAAGCGACTACTATCTAACCATGTGATTCCTTTATTTGGGCCTTATAAGCTAGATAAACTAACCACCCCTACTATTCAGCGTATTGTTAATCAACTAGCTCTACGTGCTAACAAAAGAGAAGACGGAGCATTTCTACACTATGATAAAATTCACGCGCTAAATAAACGTATCCTACAATATGCTGTGACAATGCAAATTATTGATATAAATCCAGCCCGTGAAGTCATTCTTCCTCGTAAAATAAAAAAAGGGAGAACAAAAGTTAAGCACTTTAATAACTTAGAATTAAAGAAATTCCTCAGTTATTTAGAAGAGGCTGACTTAGCAATATATAGAAATATCTATGAGATTACTTTGTATAAGTTTCTTCTTGCTACTGGTTGCCGAATTAACGAAGCCTTAGCTCTACATTGGTCAGATATTGACCTACATAATGCGACTGTGAATATCACAAAAACACTAAATCATTTAGGTGAGATTAACAGTCCAAAGTCTGAGGCAAGCTATCGTACAATTGATATTGATGCACAAACTATAGAAGTCTTAAAAGTGTATCAAAAAAGGCAAAGACAAGAAGCATGGAAACTTGGTCGAACTGAAACTATTGTCTTCTCAGATTTTATACATAAATACCCAAACAATAAAACACTAGCAACTCGTTTAAACACACGTTTCAAACATGCTAGTGTACCTAATATTGGATTCCACGGTTTTAGGCACACACACGCTAGTTTATTGCTTAACTCTGGAATACCCTACAAAGAACTTCAGCACCGTTTAGGTCATTCCACATTGGCTATGACCATGGACACTTACAGTCATCTCTCTAAAGAAAAAGCAAAAACAGCCGTCTCATTTTATGAGAAAGCTGTTAGTTCATTATGAGTGATGACAAAAATGATGACAAACCCAGAAATCAACGTTTTAAGACAAAGCAAAAAGCCCACTGTTGTAGGCTTTTTGTAAAACAAATCTTAAAATTAAAGCATTTTGTTGTAGAATTCAACGACAAGTGCTTCGTTGATTTCTGGGTTGATTTCGTCGCGTTCTGGCAAGCGAGTCAATGAACCTTCCAATTTTTCAGCGTCGAATGATACGAATGCTGGACGTCCAAGAGTAGCTTCTACTGCTTCAAGGATAGCTGGAACTTTCAATGATTTTTCACGAACTGAGATCACTTGACCTGGAGTTACACGGTATGATGGGATATCAACACGTTTTCCGTCAACAAGGATGTGACCGTGGTTTACGAATTGACGAGCTTGACGACGAGTAGTCGCAAGACCAAGACGGTAAACAACGTTATCCAAACGACGTTCCAAAAGAAGCATGAAGTTGAAACCTAGGATTCCGCCTTTGATTTTTGTAGCTTGTACGAACAAGTTACGGAATTGTTTTTCACCTACACCGTAAGTGAAACGAAGTTTTTGTTTTTCAGCCAATTGCAAACCGTATTCTGACAATTTAGAACGGTTGTTTGGTCCGTGTTGTCCTGGTACGTAGTTACGACGTGCCAATTCTTTACCTGTACCTGTAAGTGAAAGGCCAAGGCGACGAGCTTGTTTCCAAGATGGTCCTGTATAACGTGACATGTGAATGTCCTCCTGATATAAATAATATTTCGGTGGAAATAGTCACTTAGAAAGCCCTGATTCGTGCAGATGCCCTTCGCCTAAACAGCCAAGGTTACTTATCATAAGACACCTGTTGACGAGCTTCATGCTTACCTGCTGATATTTCGCACAGAATCCATTATACCATGAATAGCTGGATTTGTAAAGGGGTTTTAAGCTTTATTTTCATCGCCAGAGAGGTTAAGAAGGAGGGTAAAGGTGCTTCCTAGTCCGTACTGGCTGGTAACTGTGATTTCTCCACCCAATTGATGGGCCAATTCACGCGCAATAGCAAGACCTAAGCCATGACCACCTGTTTTCATATTGCGCGAAGTTTCGACACGATAAAGGCGTTTGAAAATATTCTCCAAATCCTCTGGGGCAATTCCCTGCCCCTCATCGGTCACACTGATTGAAAGCTGGTTTTTCTCCAGTTTAGCTACCACCTCCAGCTTGGTTCCTGGAGCAGAGTATTTAAAAGCGTTATTGACCAGATTCACCAAGATGCGAGAAAGCTTGGCATAATCTCCCTCAATCCGGGCAGACTCTGGGATCACCTGCAAGTGGACATCTCGCTCCTCCTGCTCAATCAAGAACTGAAATTCACTCATGCACTCAATCAAAAGCTGATCCAGAAAAATGCTGTCTTTGCTAGTCGTCTCCGCCTGATTTCTAGCTGTGTTTAGGGTCAAAAAATTCAATTCCTCAACCAGTTTATTGAGTCTTTCTGTCTGGCGTCCAATGGTTGCTAGATAATGAGCTTGTTCTCCCTCCTTGATAACCCCGTCCAAAATCCCTTCTACCGTCGCTTGGATCGAAGTGATGGGGGTCTTGATATCATGCGATAGCTGGGCAATCATCAGGCCCTTTTCTCGTTCACTTTCTTCCAAGGAATCAAAGGTTGCCTGCAAATCATGGGACATTTCATTGAAGGCTTGGCCTAACTGCTGAAATTCTACAGGCCCTTGAACCTCCAGATTTGAAGGAAAATCCTTGTCCGCTACTCGCTTGGCATGTTCCTTAAGTTTGGCCAATGATGTAAAGACAGGCGACAGGAGAAAGAGACTAATCCCAGCACCAACAAAACTTGCGATTAAAGTCATGCCAATCAGGAAATAAATTTCTCTTTGCTCAATTAACATGCGCTGGATAGCCCAAAAAACCACGATAATCGTTAGGAGTGTTGAAATGATATACCCCACTAAAATATAACTTTTTAATTTCATTGACTACCTCGTGCTTTCTCAATTTTGTAGCCCAAGCCCCAGACGGTTTTGATGGTGGGCGTTTCTGCACTAGCATGTTTAGCCAACTCCTGTCGAAGAGCATGAATATGAACATTCAAGGTATTGGTATCATCCACATAGTCTTCTTGCCAGACCTTTTCATAGAGATCTGTCTTAGAGAAAACGCGCTCTGGATTACTAGCTAAAAGCCATAGAAGTTCGAAGGATTTGACTGTCAAATCAAGCGCCACATCTCCAACTTGAACCTCATGGCTACCGTGATTCATCCGTAAATCCCCGAGACTGACGACCTCTGTCTCACCTCCACGATGAAGGCGACGCAAGATATTGTGGACACGCAAAACCAGCTCACGTGGGCTAAAGGGCTTGGCAATAAAGTCATCTGCCCCTAAACTCAGGCCATAAATCTTGTCCTGCTCACTGGTCTTAGCCGTGATAAAGAGAAAAGGCTGATCTGGAGATTGATACTGGACCTCACTAATCAAATCATAACCATCCATCCGAGGCATCATGATATCTGTAATAATCAAATCAATTGGTTTTCGCTTGAAGATTTCTAAGGCCTCTACTCCATCATGAGCCACCAAAACCTGATACCCTGCTTGAACCAGATAGCGTTGATGAATATCTGTGATTTCTACCTCGTCGTCAACGAGTAAAATTGTCTTTCCCATCTGTCTCTCCTTTGAAAAAAACAGTGCTATACCACAATAGTATAACACTATTTTAATCGCTTTACGAACATTCTAAACCATATCTGGATTTTTCAAATCCTAGATAGAAAGTCTGTAGCTAGACTAGTCATTATCCTCTTTTTTAGCTTTCAAACCGAGACCACCTAGCAGTCCGGCCAAGGCGAGGCCAAAGAATCCAATAGTAGCCATTGAGGTTTGTGCTTCACCAGTATATGGAAGCATGCCTTTTGGTTCTTTCATTTGATCAGCCATCATTGGACTTGATACCTTATTATTAGATGCCATCTTGCCTTCATCAGACATTTTGCTTGAGGCTGCTGGAGCTTGGTCTTGCTTCATACTTGGAGTTGCCATTAGCTGACTAACATTCATGGTTTTGTCTCGCTCTTTGTTAGGCATCATCTTATCCTGGCTAGCAGCTGGCATTTGAGCTTTCATATTAGAAGCACCTTGATGACTATTCATCATTGGAGTCGGCATAGCTGAACCATTAGAAGATGGAACGAAACCTGACTGCATCGGAATAAGAGACTGATGTCCATTCAAGTTCACTGTCAAATCCTTAGTCGCTACGAGGTTAGTCAAATCTGCTTTGCCATCTTTCGCACCGTACACCTTAATTGTAGCTTTATAACTTTGAGTGCCGTTTTGTTTCAAGAGGTCAAGAAGGTCTTTATCTGATTTACCTTGAGTACCTGCCAAATCCACTTCATAGAAGTAGAGACCTTTGCCCAATTTCTCTACTGGTGGGAGAGCTGGATTTTTGGCTGAGCCGTTATCGGACCATGGGGCCTTATCGGATGCTTTTAATATGAGGCGAGTCAACATACCGTCACCTGCGAAGAATTCGTATGGAATAACTTGGTTGACACCGGCTGTGAATGGACCTGGGAAATTAGCTTTGTCTAGATAAGTTGTCGGAACATCTACTGTGTCTTTGGTGTTGTCAGCCACACCTTTTTGCACTTCAGCTGGGGTAGTCAAACCATTCAAGCTGACATCCAAATCTTTAGTCGCTACCAGATTAGTTAAGTCAGGTTTGCCATCTTTCGCACCGTACACCTTGATAGTAGCTTTATAACTTTGCGTACCGTTTTGTTTTAAAAGGTCAAGAAGCTCTTTATCTGATTTTCCTTGAGTGCCGGCCAAGTCTACTTCATAGAAGTAGAGACCTTTGCCCAATTTTTCTACTGGTGGAAGGGCGGGATTTTTTGCTGAGCCGTTGTCTGACCATGGGGCTTTATCAGAAGCTTTCAAGATGAGGCGGGTCAACATACCATCACCTGCGAAGAACTCGTATGGAATGACTTGGTTAACACCGGCTGTGAATGGTCCTGGGAAATTGGCTTTGTCCAAATAAGTAGCTGGGACATCTACTGTGTCTTTGGTATTGTCGGCCACACCTTTTTGTACTTCAGCTGGAGTTGTTGCTGGTTGAGCTTCATTTGCTTCACGGTCTTGTCCAGAAACTATAGGCGCAGGATTTGCCGAAGGTTTAACCGCATCTTCTGTTTGTTTCTTAGATTCTGGCTTTGCTTGCATTTCTTCTTTTGGTGCTACTACCGACTCTTTAGCAATTGCGTCCGCTTTTTCTGAAGAGCTTGTCGTATCCAAACTTGCTTTAGGTGTTGGAACAGACTGTTCTGAAGAAAGAGCTGTATCAACTGCTTCTTTGAGTAGCTCTACTGGTAAATCGCTCTTTGCACTCACCGCATCTGCATCTGGCAAGACTTGAGTCGGGGTTGGATTGGCCACATCGGCACGTACTGAACTTGGTTGACCAACTAGGACAAAGAAGCCACTAGCCACAACAACTGAGGCAACACCGACACTAAGACGGCGGATAGACCAACGAGTATATCTCTGATTTGGATTGAATTTCATAGGATTCTCCTTAGAGTTTTTCTTTATTTGATGACTCTAGTATAATCTCCTAAAATTAAAAAGGATTAAGAAAAAGTTAAAATTTTTCTTAAATCCCTCTTATAAAATACTTATATTGACTCAATAGTCGTTGAAAAAAAGAATAGTCATTCCTCTTCTACTCACTAAGGTTTGCTAGGGTATCCAAATATTGGTTATTAATCACCGCCATGATATAGGTATCCGGTTTTAATAAATCATTTGGTCCAAACTGCACATCTAAGGGAGCATTTTCGTAGTCACGAAAACCGAGGATATTGAGATTGTACTGTCCTCGAAGGTCTAGTTGACTAAGACTCTGCCCTGTCCAGGACTGTGGAATTTTCATCTCGACAATCGAGACATTCTTGTCCAACTGAAAGACATCTACACTGTTATTAAAGAGAATCGTCTGTGCCAACGAACGACCCATCTCAAACTCTGGTGAAATGACTGAGTCTGCACCGATTTTTTCAAGGACTTTTTTTGCTGTATGGCTTTTAACCTTAGCAATAACAGTCGGTACACCCAGACTCTTGCAATGCATGACTGCAAGAACACTAGACTCTAGATTTTCACCAGTTGCCACCACAACCGTATCACAGGTATCAATTCCTGCTGAGAGCAAGAGCTCTTCATCTGTGATATCTCCAACAACACCACGCACCAAGACTGGTTCAAATTGATTGATTCGTTCCTCATGGTTGTCAATAGCGATAATATTTACATCATGCTTGGCGAGAGCAGCCAGAACACTACTCCCAAAAATACCCAAGCCTAAAATTCCGATTGTCCGATCTGACATAGTTTATCCTTTCTTATCCTATGGTAATATCTGCTTTCATATAGTGGATCATATCTTTCTTATCTGGTCGATACTCAGCCAAACTAACTAATAGCGTCAGAGGTCCGATTCGCCCAATAAACATCAGTAGCATGATGACACTAAGCGCTAGCTTACCTAACTCTGGTGTCAAATTAGCAGTTACTCCAACCGTGGCAAGCGCTGAAATAGTTTCAAACATCAGGTAGATAAAGCGCGGATTCCCCTCGGCTGTTATTCCTACTAAGATTAAGCCCGATAAAAAAGTTATCAAGAAGATGATAAAAACACTGAATGATTTTTGAACTGTCCGAGGTTCAATAGTTCTCCGAGCTACATTTGCATGAGGTAACCCTAAAAGTTCACTGCGTGCGAATACCAACAAGACAAAGAAGGTTGTGATTTTTAGTCCCCCTGCTGTACCGCCAGGTGCCCCACCCAGAAACATCTGCAAAATATAGATCATCAAGGTAACAGGCCTAGCCTGAGTAAAATCAATAGAAGCAAATCCTGCCGTCCGCATGCTGACAGTTTGGAAGAAACTAACCAGCAATTTATCTGGGAAACTGAGATTGCCAATCGTTCCCGAATTGTTCCACTCTATCAAGAGGGTTGAAACTGTTCCAGCAAATAAAATCCCCGCTGTTAAGAAGAGGACTAGCTTAGTATGGAAACGAAGACGACGCTTTTTCTTCTTTCCTAACTGGGTAGCCAAGTCGAACCAAACCATGAAACCTAGACCACCCGTAATAATCAAGCCTGCTATCACTAAATTAATCAAAGGATCAGTTTGAAAAGCTACTAAACTTGTACTTCCAATATTATCAAAACCAGCATTACAGAAAGCTGAAATAGCTACGAAAATGGAAGTAAAAATTCCCCGTCCCCAACCAAACTCGGGGACAAAACGAAAACTTAGCAGAAAGGCTCCGAATCCTTCTACTAAAAAAGTCGTCACGAAGATGGAACGTAGAAAATCCCTCAGAGACTGGGTTTCTTCGAAGCTAAAGCTCTCTAGAATCGTTTCTCGACCTCGAAGACTGAGTTTTTGCTTACCCTGGATATAGAAAATTCCGATAAAGGTCATGAGACCCAAACCACCAATCTGAATCAGGAACATACAGATCAGCTGCCCCCAGACATTGTAGGTCGAAGCGACAGGTAAGGTAAAAAGTCCTGTCACACAGACCATAGATACGGCTGTAAATAAATGATCAAAGTAACCGGCATGAGATGTTGGAGATTGTACAAATGGCAGACTCAAAAGGAGAGACCCCAAGAGGATAACCAAAGCAAAACTTAAAAAGATTCTCCGAGCGGGTGATAAACGCCCTAGAATGGTATTTATTTTTTCCGAAAATGATTTGAATAACATAGCTACATTGTACCATAAAACAGTTAAAGCAGTCACATATGACTAACGATTTCAAGGCAGAGTTCTAAGGCCTTGTCAAAAGCTTCTGCACCCCAATCGCGTTGGTCATAGTTATTAAGGTCTGCCAAAGAATCTGCCGTAAACAACAACTCACCCCAAACTGCTCCGCGAAGCTGAGCTACTGCCGCAAGAGCTGCACACTCCATCTCCACAACTACGCAGCCTTCTTCCTTACGATAGGCAACTTTTTCAGCTGTTTCTCGGTAAAAACCATCTGTCGACCAAGTCATGACTTCTTCGTAAGGGACACCTAGTTGTTTCAAGACTTGCTCGATAGCAGAAATTGCTTGAACATGCACATCCATATAACGAGAAGGTGGTGCATAATGGTAGCTGGCTCCTTCATCACGCAGAGCACGGACTGGAACTAGAAAGGCATTTTCTTCTATACTAGTTAGCACCCCACAAGTACCTGTAGAGATGATTTTCTCCACACCGTAGCCAATCAACCAATCCATAAACTGGGCTGCAGGGGCAGAACCAACAGGAGCCTGAGCCAGACACACTTCCTCACCCTTGTAACTCATGACATAAACAGGATAGGTTTTAGTGGCAGACACAAACTCCCCAACGCACTCTGCTCCCGCTTCCTGAGCATAGCGGTCAATCTCCTCCTCCAAAAACGCATAGATGCACTTCTTTGGCAACTGTAAATCTAAGCCTTCATGGTTAGGCATGATAACTGCTTGAGGATTGTCATCAAACTCTAAAATAGGAATAGCGTGTTTCTGAATCATAGAATACCTCCTCTAAATTTTTACTATTGTATCAAAAATAGAAAGAAAGTCAAGGTCGAGTCACAATTCAGAAAAATTGAATTTAAATAGGAAACAACAATTAAATGCTTTTTTCGTCATAATAAAATTGCTATAGCTTAGGAAATAGTTTATAATAGATTGAATTAAAAAAAGTGAGGGAGTTTTATGAAATTCTATTCCTATGACTATGTGCTCAGTCAGATTAGTCAACAGAATTGGGCCATGATTATCGTATCAGCTTTACTGCTGATCGTGACTGGATTTTTTGCATTTAAGGCTTTCAAAGATAAAAAAGGAAGCAAGTTCCGTGAATTATCGATTATTTCTATTTTGACTTTGATTGCTTTTGTATTGATTAGCATTACGAATCTTCAAAGCAGTCAATCCAACGATAATCAATTTCGTAGTTCCTTACACTTCATCGAGATTGTATCAAAAGAGTTAGGTATTGATAAAAAAGATGTTTATGTCAATACTTCGGCTATAACTGATGGAGCGATTATTAAGGTTGGCGACAATTTTTATCGTGCGATTAGCGGGACTGACCAAGATAGCTATTTATTAGAAAAAATGGAACTCTATAAATCAGACGTTGAACTCGTGGAGGTTGAAAAATGATAAGCTTTTTTGCTACAATTGCGATTAAATTGGCCTTGGGGCTTCTGTCTCTTGTTTTTGTTATCAATGTAACAGGTAAAGGAAATCTAGCACCAAGTTCTGCAGTAGACCAAATACAGAACTTTGTTCTCGGGGGTATTATCGGCGGGATCATCTACAATAGTTCAATCACCATCATCCAATACATTGTTATCCTCATTATTTGGACTATTCTCATTTTGCTCCTCAAATGGCTGAATACTAATGTTTCCTTCATTAAACATCTGATTGACGGAAAACCTACGATTATCATTAAAAATGGAAAATTAGATCCAGAAGCCTGTCGTTCAAAAGGTCTTGCAGCTGCAGATGTAGCCCTTAAATTGCGTGCCCAAGGAATTTTCCAATTAAAGGAAGTCAAGAGAGCTGTGATTGAGCAAAACGGACAACTAATTGTCGTAAGAACGGGTGACGAGAATCCTAAGTACCCAGTCATTACAGACGGCGTCGTCCAAGTTGAAATTCTAGAAACTATTGGCAAAACTGAAGAGTGGCTAACAGAAAAATTGAAAGAAGAAGGCTTCGAAGAAGTGTCTAATATCTTTATCGCCGAATATGATAAAGGTCAGTTGAATGTTGTAACCTATTAAAAAAATAAACTGATGCTTTTCGTATCAGTTTTTTGCTTTTTAGCATAAAAGGGTATATACTTAAATTAATATCTGATTTATACTCTTCAAAAATCAAATTCAAACCACGTCAGCTTCGCCTTGCCGTACTAGAGTACAGCCTTCGGCTAGCTTCCTAGTTTGCTCTTTGATTTTCATTGAGTATTAGTTTAGATAATACAAAAATTAACGGAGGTATCCCCCATGTCAATCGAAGAAAAATTCAACCAAGCTAAAGGTTCTGTTAAAGAAGGTTTTGGTAAACTAACTGGCGATACAAAAACTCAAGCAGAAGGAGCTGCAGAAAAGGTAGCTTCAAAAGCTAAAGAAGTTGCTGAAGATGCAAAAGAAGCTATCGAAGGCGCAGTATCTGGTGTAAAAAACATCTTTAAAAAAGACGGAGAATAATTCTTTTTCGTCCTAATAACATAAGAAAATCTCCCTTCTCTTTCGAGAAAGGAGATTTTCTTTTATGGTCGTCCACCAGGGCCTCCATTTCCTTGAGGGCCACCGCCAGACGCTCCTCCGCCTCCAGGCATCGAATTTACAATCTCAGTTTGTTTTTCACCGTTGATGTAGATATCTCCACCTGTATAGGTCGCTGTCCCATCAAAGTCAAATCCTGATTGACCTGTCAATTTAATGGTTCCTCCATTAACTGTAATATTACCGTTTGAGTCAATTGGATCTGTGTCCCCTTGACCAACTTCAACGGTCAAATTCCCACCATTCATAGTGAAGAAAATTTCACTTTGTTGGGCATTTTTGTTGGCTGCATTGACACCATCATCCGTTGAATAGATGGTGATATCTCCACCGTTGATAGTGATTGACTTACCTTCAAGTCCTTCTGTAGAATTCTTAACAGTATAGGTTCCACTATCAATCACCAAATCACCTGATGCATGGATACCATCATCACCTGCAGTAACAGTAATGGTATTGTCAGAGAGATACATGGTTCCAACAGAAATATCGTCATCATTATCAACCTTAACTCCGTCTTCCTTGGCATCGATAGTCATGGTTGTTCCAGTAATGTTAAGTTCGTCATTGACATTAAAGGCATCTCCGACTGCTGTGATATTGTAAGTACCGCCTGTGATGTGAAGTGTGTCGTTGGCCTTGATAGCATTGTTTTTCTTACCATCTACATTGAGAGTTCCTTTACCATTGATGGTCAAGTCTACTTTAGAGAAGAGGGCTGCATCTGCCTTGTCATCACTATTTGAAGCAGAATCTGATAGGCTATTGGTTGTGCCATCTGCTAGGGTTAAGTAGACGTGTCCAGCTGATGTTGCTGAGATAGCTGCATTGGTATTAGTCATGGTGACACCGTTTAGTACGATATGCACATCATCTGTTTTTTCAGCTTCAATCTTGATTTGAACTCCGTCAGATTGACCAGAAATCACATAGGTACCTGACTTAGAGATTGTAACGGTAGATCCTGATACGGCTACTCCATCACCTGATACCGTCGCCGTTGATCCTGACAAAGTTACAGTTGCAGCTGTTTTTTCATCATAAGAAGTATCATAGTCCTTATCTGTAAAGTAACTAGATGTTTTCTTATTGGTAGTTACTGTTGTCGTTGCAGCACTATTGATAGCTGTTGTATTTGAAGTTGACTGGGTACATGCTGTTACCAGTGCTAGAGTTGTGATACTTGTTAATAGGAATGTCCATTTTTTTGCTTTCATGCTCGTTTCCTCGTCTTTCATTTTACATGCTCTTAGTCTACGGGTCTTTCCTAAAAGAAGCCTAAACTTTTTCTGAAAGTTTTCTTAAGTTTAGTTTCAATTAAGTTAAATTTAACAAAAGTTTTAGAAATCCCCTCTAGAATTGTAGACAAGCAAGTTCACCTTGTTTAAAAATAGTATAACTGAAAACAAGAGGAGAAAGACTTATGAAACCATTAGAAACAACTTTTAAGCGGATTGAAACCAAATATATTATCTCCAAAGATAAACTAGACAAACTGATTCAAGATTTAAAGGAATATTTAGTAGAAGACGACTATCCAATTTCAACTATTTCAAATATCTACTTTGATACGGAAGACTTTGCTGTGCTCCAAGATGATGATTTTGGAAATAATCGAAAAGAAAAGGTTCGGATGCGGACCTATCTCAGCCAACCCAAAGCAGATAGTCAAGTATTTTTAGAAATAAAAACCAAGGACCAAGAAGGAGTTGGTCGCAAATTTAGACTACTCTCAACTCCTATTTCTATCCTTAATTTTATGACCAAAGGGCACTTGGATGCTAGTATTACTGATACAGTCGTCATTGAAAAAGTGAAAAAGCTTCACCAGGATTACAAGCAGGCTATCAAGCCTCGTATGTACATCTACTACGATCGTTATTCATTAAAAGAAAAAAAATACATCGAGGGCTACAACTATAACAAAATTCGTATCACCATTGACCAAAATCTAATCTATAGAGATGAAAATGTCAGTCTTTTCGCTGGAAACCATGGAGATGCTTTACTAGATGACGATACTGTAATTATGGAGATTAAGGCTCCTGGAAACAAACCTCAGTGGTTACAAGACATTCTAGATAAGTATAGTTTGATGGAGCACAAATTTTCAAAATACAGTTGTGCTTACCACAAATCTCAAGGGCTTCCTTATGCACCACGTCCCAGTATAGAAAGCGCAGGTACCGCTTATGCTTAATCTATTTAATTCCATTTTCAACAACGCCACTGCAAGTGCAGATCCCTTCCAACTACTGCTAGCACTTCTAGTCAGTCTAGTCCTCGGTTTAGCACTTACTTGGACCTACAAATATCGGACCCTCTACACCAGAGAATTTGCTATCAGCTTGACTCTGCTTCCCTGCCTTATGACCTTGGTTATTTTTCTGGTCAATGGGAGCTTGGGTACTTCAATTGCTGTAGCAGGAACTTTTAGTTTGATTCGTTTCCGTTCTGCAACTAGTGGTTCAAGAGAACTGATTGCAATTTTCCTAGCCATGATTATCGGTTTGGCTTGTGGAACAGGCTATCTCTTCCTAGCAATTCTCTTCACGCTCTTTATCTTGGGCGTTTGGTTCCTTTTGGAAAATCAACAAGTCAAAACTGACAATCAACGTCGTAGACTTTTGACAATCACGGTAGCTAATCAGGAGAAGGTACAGGATGCTATCCAATCAGCTCTTGACCAATTCTGCTCAGAAATTGACATGATTACGATCAATAGCACAAATGCAGGGGACAACCTTAGCATTGTCTATGAAGTCGAGCTAAAAACAGAGGCAGACGATTTCCAAGTGACTAGCTGCCTCACACAAAATATTGATCAGTGCGATGTGGCATTGACTAAAAAAGCTAAAAAGAGAAAAAATCTCTAAAGACGAAAAACGAGGCTGGGATAAAAATTCCGACCTCGTTTTTTGCTAGCAATAAGTTTTTGATACTGGGATTGGTTAGGCTTTTCGATTCCAAAGAGCTCTTGTGAAAAAGACTTCACTTTCTCTTTCTACAACCATTAATTTCCTTTAACTGGAATCTCTTTGATAACTCGTGCTGGATTTCCTGCTAGAACTACATTATCACCAAAGGATTTTGTAATAACCGCTCCTGCTCCTGCAACGACATTATCCCCTAAAGTAACACCCGGTAGGACAATGATACCACCACCTGCCCAAAAGTTCTTACCAATCGTAATGGGTTTGCCAAATTCTAGTCCTGAGTTTCGTTCGTCAGGGTCCAGTGGGTGAAGGGGTGTTAAAAATTGACAGTTGGGACCAATCATAGCATTGTCACCGATGGTTATAGGACAAACATCTAGCATAGTTAAATTCCAATTGGAATAAAAATTTTCTCCCAGATGAATATTGACCCCGTAATCTACCATCAAGCGAGTGTTGATGTAGAGATTTTCACCAGTAGAACCAAACCAACCCTTGATGATTTCCATACCTTTTACCGGGTCGACTTCTTCATTAAAAGCTGCTTGCTTTTGTCGCGCTGTTTGCGCTAAGGCACGGAGTTCTGGATCAAACGGGTGATAGGGTTCTCCCGCGATCATTTTTTGATATTCTGTTTTCATGTTTTAATTTCCTTGCTTTTTTAGATGATTGTAGCATAGTTCTAGATCTAGAGCAAGTTATAGTGAAATGAAATAAAATCTGAACAAATTTACCAGAGTAGTTAAGTCAATTTCTAGCATTTTTTAGAATTCACAGTGTACCGTTTTGTATTTGATCTACTATAAATTTAAAATTGAAAAAATGTTTATATAGTGGATTGAAATAAGATGCGAACAGAGAGATTAGGAAAGTCAAACTAATTTCTAGTAATATTTTTAGCAGTTGTAGTGTACTATTCTAGATTCAATCTACTATATAAAACACAAGTCTAACCTTAAATAAAAAAAGCGAGCAAAGTCAGTTTTCTGACAATCAGAATTCTGCCTTGTTCACTTTTTTATCTAGTGGATTCTTCTTAAGAATCTATAGTGAATGATTAATCTTTTCATCTCAGATCTTAAGTAACATCTACTTATTCACTCACTTCAACAGTTTCAACGACTTCTTCTACAGTCGTATCTACTGGAACTTCTTCTTGTGAAGATGCTAGGTAAGACTCTTCGTTAACTGCTTGTGGTTCAAGGTTACGGTAACGTGCCATACCTGTACCAGCTGGGATAATCTTACCGATGATAACATTTTCCTTAAGACCAAGGAGATGGTCTTTCTTACCACGGATAGCTGCGTCTGTAAGGACACGAGTTGTTTCCTGGAAGGAAGCTGCTGACAAGAAACTATTTGTTTCAAGTGAGGCCTTGGTGATTCCCATAAGGACTGGACGACCAGTCGCTGGCACTCCACCTGCGATAAGAACATCCTTGTTAGCATCTGTAAAGTCATTGATATCCATGAGGGTACCCATAAGAAGGTCTGTATCTCCTGGATCCATAACACGGACTTTACGAATCATTTGACGAACCATTACCTCGATGTGTTTGTCACCGATTTCTACCCCTTGACTACGATAAACTTTTTGTACTTCACCGAGGAGGTAAGTTTCAACTGATAAGACATCACGTACAGCAAGGAGACGTTTTGGTTGGATTGAACCTTCTGTCAATGCTGCACCACGAGAGACTTGGTCCCCAACTTCAACACGCATACGAGCTGTAAATGGTACCACGTATTCGCCTTCTCCAGTTTCACCCTTAACGAAGACTTTCTTGGTACGAGTTGAAGCATCTTCTTCGATAGCGGTAACTTGTCCTTTGACCTCTGTGATAACCGCTTCCCCTTTAGGATTGCGGGCTTCAAAGATTTCTTGGACACGAGGAAGACCCTGAGTGATATCGGTATTTGAGGCAACCCCACCCGTGTGGAAGGTACGCATTGTAAGCTGTGTACCAGGTTCCCCGATAGATTGGGCAGCGATTGTACCAACTGCTTCACCAACTTCAACCGCATCACCAGTCGCCAAGTTGATACCATAACAGTGACGGCAGACACCATGACGAGTGTTACATGTAAATACAGAGCGGATAGTCACTTCTTCCACACCAGAATTAACAATTTCACGCGCCTTGTCTTCTGTGATCAATTCATTTGGACCAATAATCACTGCACCAGTTTCCGGATGTTTAACAGTTTTCTTAGTGTAACGACCATTGAGGCGCTCTTCAAGAGACTCGATCATCTCTTTTCCTTCTGCAATAGAGCGGATCAAGAGACCACGATCTGTTCCACAGTCGTCCTCACGGATGATAACGTCTTGGGCAACGTCAACCAAACGACGAGTCAAGTAACCTGAGTCAGCTGTCTTAAGGGCCGTATCAGTCATACCTTTACGAGCACCGTGAGTTGAGAAGAACATTTCGAGTACTGACAAACCTTCACGGAAGTTTGAAAGGATTGGCAATTCCATGATACGTCCGTTCGGAGCAGCCATCAGACCACGCATACCGGCAAGCTGTGAGAAGTTTGAGATGTTACCACGGGCTCCAGAGTCCATCATCATAACGATAGGGTTCTTAGGATCTTGGTTAGCAATCAAACGTTTTTCAAGTTTTTCACGGGCAGCACGCCATTCAGCTGTTACAGCATTGTAGCGCTCGTCGTCCGTAATCATACCACGACGGAATTGTTTAGTAATTTGTTCTACACGTTTGTGTGATTCTTCGATGATTTCAGCCTTATCTTCAACAACTGGAATATCGGCAATACCCACTGTCAATCCTGCAAGAGTTGAGTGGTGGTAACCGAGGTTCTTCATGCGGTCAAGTAGGGCAGAAGTTTCTGTCGTACGGAAACGTTTGAAGATTTCAGCGATGATATTTCCAAGGTTTTTCTTCTTGAATGGAGGGTTAAGTTCAAGATTGCTGATTGCTTCCTTGATATCTCCACCAAGTGGCAAGAAGTATTTAGCTGGAACGCCTTCTGTTAAGTTGGCATTGTTTGGTTCTTGCAAGTATGGTAGACCCTCTGGCATGATATCGTTGAAGAGGATTTTACCAACTGTGGTCAGCAAGACCTTGTGTTTTTGCTCTTCTGTCCAAGGCTTGTTGAGGCTGTCTGTTGCGATACCAACACGTGAGTGAAGGTGAACATAACCATTGCGGTAAGCCATAACCGCTTCGTCACGGTCTTTGAAGACCATTCCTTCACCTTCACGACCAGCTTCTTCCATGGTCAAGTAGTAGTTACCCAAAACCATGTCCTGAGATGGAGTAACAACTGGTTTACCATCTTTCGGGTTCAAGATGTGCTCAGCAGCCAACATCAAGATACGAGCTTCTGCTTGGGCTTCTTCTGAAAGCGGTACGTGGATGGCCATTTGGTCCCCGTCAAAGTCGGCATTGTAGGCTTCACAGACAAGTGGGTGCAAGCGAAGGGCCTTACCATCAATCAAGACAGGTTCAAAGGCTTGGATACCCAAGCGGTGAAGAGTCGGTGCGCGGTTCAAAAGTACTGGGTGTTCTTTAATCACTTCTTCAAGGATATCCCAAATACGCTCATCTCCACGTTCTACCAAGCGTTTAGCCGCTTTAACGTTTTGCACGATATCACGCGCTACGATTTCACGCATAACGAATGGTTTAAAGAGCTCGATCGCCATTTCACGTGGCACACCACATTGGTACATCTTAAGAGTTGGACCAACGGCGATAACGGAACGTCCTGAGAAGTCAACACGTTTACCGAGCAAGTTTTGACGGAAGCGTCCTTGTTTACCTTTGAGCATGTGGCTCAATGATTTAAGTGGACGGCTACCTGGTCCTGTGATTGGACGACCACGACGACCATTGTCAATCAAAGCGTCAACCGCTTCTTGAAGCATACGCTTCTCATTTTGAACGATGATACCTGGTGCGTTCAACTCAAGCAAACGAGCCAAACGGTTGTTACGGTTGATAACACGACGGTAAAGGTCGTTCAAGTCAGATGAGGCAAAACGGCCACCATCCAACTGCAACATTGGACGAAGATCTGGTGGAATAACCGGAAGGATGTTAAGAATCATCCATTCAGGTTTGTTCCCAGACTTGTAAAAGGCATCCAAAACATCCAAACGACGGATTGCTTTGACACGTTTTTGCCCAGTTGCTGTCTTCAATTCTTCTTTGAGTTCAGCAATTTCTTTTTCAAGATCTACTTGTTTCAAGAGATCTTGGATAGCTTCGGCACCCATTTTAGCAACAAATGATCCGTAGCCATATTCACGCAAGCGCTCACGATATTCACGCTCTGTCATGATAGATTTGTGCTCAAGCGGTGTATCCTTTGGATCAATCACCACATACGCAGCAAAGTAGATTACTTCCTCGAGGGCACGAGGGCTCATATCAAGAGTCAAGCCCATACGGCTTGGAATTCCCTTGAAATACCAGATATGAGATACAGGAGCTTTCAACTCGATGTGTCCCATACGTTCACGACGAACTTTTGTACGCGTTACTTCAACACCACAACGGTCACAAACAATCCCTCTGTAACGAATGCGTTTGTACTTACCACAAGCACATTCCCAGTCTTTTGTAGGACCAAAGATGACTTCGTCAAATAGTCCTTCACGTTCTGGTTTCAACGTACGGTAATTGATTGTTTCAGGTTTTTTGACTTCTCCATAAGACCATGAACGGACTTTACTTGGAGAAGCTAGTGTGATTTGCATACTTTTAAAACGATTTACGTCAACCACTATTTCTTCCCTTTCTATTCTAAATGAGCTACTTATTCTTGTTCAGTAGCTTCTTCTGTTGCTTCCGCTTTTGCACCTTCTTCAGCTTCAAAAGCAGCTTTTGCTTCTTCAGCAGCTTTTTTACGTGCTTTTTCAAGGTCATCTACGTGGATGACATCTTCGTCCATGCCCTCATCAAGATCACGAAGTTCCACTTCTTGATCATCTTCGTCAAGGACACGCATGTCAAGACCAAGAGATTGCAATTCTTTGACAAGAACTCGGAAGGATTCTGGAACACCTGGTTTTGGAATTGGTTTTCCTTTTGTAATAGCTTCATATGCTTTCAAACGTCCGTTGATATCATCAGACTTGTAAGTCAAGATTTCTTGAAGTACGTTTGATGCACCATAGGCTTCAAGCGCCCAAACCTCCATCTCACCGAAACGTTGTCCACCAAACTGAGCTTTACCTCCGAGTGGTTGTTGGGTAACGGTCGAGTAAGGTCCGACAGAACGAGCGTGCAATTTATCATCAACCATGTGGTGGAGTTTGATCATG
The DNA here is from genome assembly GCF_041432445.1 of Streptococcus sp. 27098_8_69. Taxonomy (NCBI): domain Bacteria; kingdom Bacillati; phylum Bacillota; class Bacilli; order Lactobacillales; family Streptococcaceae; genus Streptococcus; species Streptococcus sp. 27098_8_69. The sequence goes on from NZ_JAPVZO010000024.1 coordinate 24,154, forward strand.
TACATGACACCAACTGATACACGGTTGTCAAATGGCTCACCAGTACGTCCATCGTAAAGGATAGTCTTAGCATCGCTATCCATACCAGCTTCTTTAACAGTTGACCAAAGATCTTCAGAACTTGCTCCGTCAAAGACTGGTGTTGCGATGTGAATACCAAGGGTACGAGCTGCCATACCAAGGTGGAGCTCCATAACCTGACCGATATTCATACGTGATGGCACCCCAAGTGGGTTCAACATGATGTCGACTGGAGTTCCGTCTGGAAGGTAAGGCATGTCTTCTACAGGAACGATACGAGAGACAACCCCTTTGTTTCCGTGACGTCCGGCCATCTTATCTCCGACCTTGATCTTACGTTTTTGAGCGATGTAAACTCGAACCAGCATGTTAACACCTGATTGCAATTCATCTCCATTTGCACGTGTAAAGATCTTAACATCACGAACAACACCATCGGCACCGTGTGGTACACGAAGAGAAGTATCACGAACTTCACGAGACTTGTCTCCGAAGATAGCGTGCAAGAGACGTTCTTCAGCTGAAAGGTCTTTCTCACCCTTAGGTGTTACTTTACCTACAAGGATATCACCTTCTTTAACCTCAGCACCGATACGGATAATACCCATTTCGTCAAGGTCTTTAAGGGCATCTTCACCAACGTTTGGAATTTCACGAGTAATTTCTTCAGGCCCAAGCTTTGTATCGCGAGTTTCTGATTCGTATTCTTCAAGGTGGACAGATGTGTAGACATCGTCTTTCACCAAGCGTTCGCTCATGATAACGGCATCCTCGAAGTTATAACCTTCCCATGTCATGTAGGCAACGATTGGGTTTTGTCCAAGCGCCATTTCTCCATTTTCCATAGAAGGTCCATCTGCAATAAAGTCGCCTTTTTCTACAACGTCGCCAACTTTAACAAGCGTACGTTGGTTGTAGGCAGTACCTGAGTTTGAACGACGGAATTTTTGGATATGGTAAACATCCAATGAGCCATCTTCACGACGAACTTCTACTTTGTCAGCATCGGCATAAGTAACTTTACCATCATACTGAGCAATAACAGCCGCTCCAGAGTCATGGGCTGCTTGATATTCCATACCAGTACCAACGTAAGGTGCTTTTGGATCAATCAATGGTACAGCCTGACGTTGCATGTTGGCACCCATGAGGGCACGGTTGGAGTCGTCGTTTTCCAAGAAAGGAATACATGCTGTCGCAACGGCAACTACCTGTTTAGGAGAAACGTCCATATAATCAACACTTGAAGCTGGGTATTCTTGGTTAACCCCTTGGTGACGTCCCATGACAACTTTTTCAGCAAAAGTGCCATCTGCGTTCAATTTAGAGTTAGCCTGCGCTACTGTGTACTCATCTTCTTCATCAGCAGTCAACCAAACGATTTCGTTAGTTACTTTTCCAGTTGCACGGTCAACCTTACGATATGGTGTTTGAATGAAACCATACTTGTTGAGGTGCCCGTATGAAGACAAGTTGTTGATCAAACCGATGTTTGGCCCTTCAGGTGTTTCAATCGGACACATACGACCATAGTGAGTGTAGTGCACGTCACGCACTTCATATCCAGCGCGGTCACGTGTCAAACCACCAGGTCCTAAGGCAGACAAACGACGTTTGTGTGACAACTCAGAAAGTGGGTTGTGTTGGTCCATGAACTGTGACAATTGAGAAGAACCAAAGAATTCTTTGATTGCTGCAGTTACTGGACGGATATTGATAATTTGTTGTGGTGTTAAGACTTCATTGTCCTGAACAGACATACGTTCACGGACATTACGTTCCATACGAGAAAGTCCTAGACGTACTTGGTTAGCAAGCAATTCACCAACAGCACGGATACGACGGTTCCCAAGGTGGTCGATATCATCGACACGACCAATACCTTCAGCCAAGTTGAGGAAGTAGCTCATCTCAGCCAAGATATCCGCAGGAGTTACGATGCGAACCTTGTCATCTGGATTAGCATTACCGATGATAGTTACAACACGGTCTGGATCAGTTGGTGCAACAACCTTGAATTTTTGAAGAACAACTGGTTCTGTTACTACGGCAGCATCATTTGGAATGTAGACAATCTTGTTCAAATCGCCATCCAAATGGCTTTCAATGCTTTCAATCACACTACGAGTCATGATTGTTCCAGCTTCTACCAAGATTTCACCTGTTTCAGGGTCTACCAATGGTTCAGCAATTGTTTGGTTAAGCAAACGTGTTTTAACATTGAGTTTTTTATTGATCTTGTAACGACCAACTGCAGCCAAGTCATAACGACGTGGGTCAAAGAAACGAGCTACAAGCAAGCTACGTGAGCTTTCAGCAGTCTTAGGCTCACCTGGACGAAGGCGTTCGTAGATTTCCTTCAAAGCTTCGTCTGTACGAGAATCCATTGGGTTCTTGTGAATATCTTTTTCAACAGTGTTACGAACAAGATCGCTATCACCAAAGATATCAAAGATTTCATCATCGCCTGAGAAACCAAGCGCACGAACTAAGGTCGTAAATGGAATCTTACGAGTACGGTCGATACGAGTGTAGGCAATGTCTTTTGAGTCGCTTTCAAGTTCCAACCAAGCTCCACGGTTAGGGATAACAGTTGAACCGTAACCCACTTTACCATTTTTGTCTACCTTGTCATTAAAGTAAACACCTGGAGAACGCACCAACTGTGATACGATGATACGTTCACCACCATTGATGATAAAGGTTCCCATCTCAGTCATGATTGGGAAATCACCAAAGAATACTTCCTGTGTCTTGATTTCGCCAGTTTCTTTGTTAATCAAGCGGAAGGTTACAAAGATTGGCGCTGAGTAGCTGGCATCGTGGATACGAGCTTCTTCAAGCGTATATTTAGGTTCTTTGATTTCGTAGCCAACAAATTCCAACTCCATTGTGTCTGTGAAGTTTGAAATTGGCAATACATCTTCAAACACTTCCTTCAGACCATGGTCTAGGAAATCTTTGAATGAATCAGTTTGAATTTCAATCAAATTTGGTAAGTCAAGAACTTCTTTGATTCTTGAAAAACTACGACGGGTACGATGTTTCCCGTATTGAACGTCATGTCCTGCCAAGATGATTCTCCTTTTTAAATAAAGTTCCAAGCTTAGTGACCTAAGCTAGTAATTATCGTTAGATGGTTCTAAAAACCCTATCAACTTATCCCCCTCGACTAATTTTCAGAATCTTTAAATCTTTGTTACAAAGGTCAAAAAAACTGAAAAAAAGCACAAAAAGAGCAGCTAAATCCGACTTTTTCAGGAGATTTAACTGCTGTGAGCCTTGTCCGGACAATATTTCAGACAAAACCTACGACAAATGATTATTTACATTATACCTGATTTTCTTTGATTTTTCAAGGGTTTAAAATATTTTTCTCTTCCTCTAATCCGTTAATTATCTACATCTTTCTTTGAAAAATCAAGTCCATATTTAGGAAAACGCTTGCCTTAACTATTCCCTCATGCTATACTGTTATTGAAATTAATAGACAGGAGACATTTTATGAAAACAGCTAAAACCACTGTTACAATCGTTTCTGCACTTGCATCTGTCATCTTATTGACCAGCTGCGCCACAAAATCCACAGAAACACAAACATCCACTAATAACTCATCTGACAATCAGATTACAATGACTTACGACCAACTACGGTCTAGAGAAAATACCATGTCAACTCTCTGGTATCAAAAAGCGGCCGAAACAAAAGCCTTGTATCTACAAGGTTATAATGTTGCTACAGATCGTCTAAAGGAATTACTGAAAACAGAATCAGACAAGCCTTATTCGATTGTTTTGGACTTGGACGAAACGGTCCTAGATAACAGTCCTTATCAAGTTCAAAATGTCAAAGATGGAACAGCATTCACACCTGAAAATTGGGATGTTTGGGTCCAAAAAGCTGCAGCAAAAGCCGTCCCAGGTGCTAAAGATTTTCTTCAGTTTGCCGATCAAAACGGTGTCCAAATCTACTATATTTCTGACCGTTCAGTCGACCAAGTAGATGCTACCATTAAAAATCTAGAAAGCGAAGGTATTCCTGTACAAGGACGTGATCACCTCATGTTCCTAGAAAGTGGTGTAAAATCCAAAGAAGGTCGTCGACAAGCGGTTCAAGAAAAGACAAATCTTGTGTTACTATTTGGTGATAACCTTGTAGACTTTGCAGATTTTTCTAAGACTTCTGAAGCTGATCGTGACAAACAACTTGAAGAATTGCAAAAAGAATTTGGTGAAAAATTCATCATCTTCCCAAATCCAATGTATGGATCATGGGAAACAGCAGTTTACGGTGGTAATAAACTAGATGCCAAGGGACAAGTAGAAGAACGCGAAAAGGCTTTACAAGGCTTTGACAAGTAATGAAAACTTGGTATTCAATAAGGCCATAAGTACAAAAAGAAGTGCAAAAGCTCTTTAACTGACAAAACTCAAAAAAGCGGACAAGAGAGGATTCTGATAACCAGAAAACTTTCCTGTTCGCTTTTATCATGTGAATCGTATCTTAATGAGCCAACATTTCTTGGGCGATCTCTTGACCTGATAAGCCATCTGGATAGTAAGTTGGCCAGTTGTCCATCTCTTCAAAGAGGGCGTCTTGGCTAGCGCCTCCAAAGAAGATATGGAAATGCTCTGCCTTGACTGGAGCAATATTGTGGTCGCTAAACTGAACATACTTAAATTGTCCAGCGTCCGCATCTGTCGCTTCAAAGAGATAACGAACTCCTCGATTCCCTTTCTTATAGGTCAAGATTTTCTTGCCGACATACTTGTATGTATATTTCTTACTTTGGTCACCTTGGATGAATTCCATAGTGTTATCCGTGATATTAATCTTAGATACATCGGTTTGATAGCCCTTTTGATAGTAGGCTTTGTATTCATCCTTGGTCATCTTACCAGTCAATTTAGCCTTGTAGTCAAAGACTTGATCAAGAGTCCCATTTTCAAGGAAAGGATAGACTGACTGCCAGTTACCAGCATAGTCACTCAAGGTGCGATCCTTAACATCTGCATCCTCAAAGTAGCCATTTTGAACGGTTTTAGTTTCCTCTGCTTTTTCTGGCTCAATTTCTGCCCCTGCCTGGTCAGTTGTTTGCTTGAGGGCCTTGAGATTTTTCTCCATGACAGAGATATAGTTTTCTCCCGCCTTCATGTCCTCTTCGGTCAAGCTTTCCAGAGGATTCAGAACGTCTAGCTTGACACCTGTTTCTTTTGAGAGGGTATTGGCTAGGGCTTGAGAAGCATTTTCTTCAAAGTAGATATAAGAAATCTTGTTTTTCTTGATATATTCGGTCAATTCTGCCAAGCGGCTTGCTGAAGGCTCCGCATCTGGTGATAGACCTGAGATAGAAACTTGATTGAGTCCGTAGTCTAAAGCTAAGTAACGAAAGGCAGCGTGTTGAGTCACAAAACTCTTTTGTTTAGCACTAGAAAGTCCTTCAGTATAGGCCTTATCCAAGGCTTGCAATTTTTCGATATAGACTGCTGCATTTTGTTCAAAAGTCGCCTTCTTATCTGGATAGTCAGCTGAAAGACTGTCACGGATATGTTCTACAAGTTTGATCGCACGCGCAGGAGACAACCATACGTGAGGATCATACTCGTGATGATGGCCTTCTTCACCATGATTATGGTCTTCCTCTTCTTCACTTCCTGGAAGAAGCAACATATCTCCAGTAGCTTTAATGATTTTTACTTTTTTCTCATCTAGGGAATCTAATAACTTAGGAACCCATGTTTCCATATTTTCATTCTCATAAACAAAGGCATCAGCATCTTGGATTTTAGCAACTGCCTTAGGTGATGGTTCATAGTCATGTGGCTCTGTTCCAGCCCCAATCAAGAGCTCGACATTGGCTGTATCTCCTGCTACTTGCTTGGTAAATTCGTAGACAGGGTAGAAAGTTGTGACAATATTTAATTTTCCGTCTGCCTGTTTTTGATTGGAACAAGCGACTAAGAATAGTGTCACAAGACTTGCCAAAAGTAGGCCTAGTTTTTTCATTTTCTTCTCCTATTTGATAAAACGTTTGAGTAAGCTGACTAACAAAAAGACAACTACAAATATAATGGTAATACTTGCACTCGGTGGTGTCTCTGCATAATAGGAAATATAAAGTCCTGCCACCATGCCTAGAAAACCAATGGCGCTAGCAAGTATCATCACAGAACTAAAGTTTTTACCTAGACGCAAAGCAATACTTGCTGGTAAGACCATGATAGTCGATACCAAAAGCGCTCCCGCTGCTGGGATCATGAGGGCAATAGCCACCCCCGTCACCATATTAAAGAGGATAGACATGGTACGCACTGGAAGTCCATCCACAAAAGCTGTATCCTCGTCAAAAGTTAAGATGTACATGGGTCTTAAAAAGAGGAATGTCAAGACCAACACAACAGCTGCAATGACAAAGAGCCCAATTACCTGCTCTTGACTAATGGTCACGATAGAACCAAAAAGATACTGATCCAGACTCATCGAACTAGAGCTCTTACCCTTACTCATAACAATTAAGGACACTGCAAGTCCTGTAGACATGAGGATGGCTGTTCCAATCTCCATAAAGCTCTTGTAAACCGTGCGGAGATATTCAAGAAAGACCGCCGCAATCAAGACAATAGCAATAGTCGAGATGGTCGGAGAAATCCCTAAAACCAAACCAAAGGCAACCCCTGAAAGCGAGACGTGACTCAGTGTATCACTCATGAGACTTTGACGACGCAAGATGAGGAAGGTCCCAAGAACTGGTGAAAAGAGACTCATGGCAATAACTGCCAAAAAGGCCCGTTGCATAAAATCATAAGAAAATAGATTAAGCATGGTCCACCTCCTGGTCATTTTCATGGACATTGAAACAACGCCATGGCGAATCTTGGTCTCGAACAAGGTGGATGTTACGATCTGCATAGTCCTTGACTTCTTCAGGATCGTGAGTAATCATCAGAACAGCCTTGCCATGATGGTGGGCACTATGGTGCATGAGTTCATAAAATTCATTTTTGGTACCTGCATCCATCCCTGTTGTCGGCTCATCCAAGATAAAGATATCTGGATCTGAAGCAAACATACGTGCAATGACCGCTCTTTGCTTTTGACCACCAGAGAGAGAGCCAATCCGTTTATCCCGATGTTCCCACATGCCAACTGAGTTTAAACTAGCCTTGATGTGTTCTTCGTCGTGAGCATTCAGACGACGGAACCAGCCCTTTCTTGGGTAGCGACCTGATTTGACAAATTCATAAACAGTACTTGGAAAGCCTGCATTAAAACTGGCGATCTGTTGAGGAAGATAGGCAATTCTTAGCTTTTTCCCATGAATATTTGTCTTTGAGATGGTTACTTTCCCAATTCGTGGTTGTAAAATACCTAGACTGGCCTTGATAAGAGTGGTCTTTGCCGCTCCATTTTCTCCTGTCAGTGTGACAAATTCCCCACTATCAACACTGTAATTGATGTGCTCAAGCACAGGTTCCTTGTCATAATAGAAGGACAAATCCTCTACTGTGATGTATCTCATTACTTGATTTCTCCTACTAAAGCAGTTAAAAACCGCTGGATAATTTTTTGTTCGTTTGGCGTAAACTGAGTGGCAACCTGCTCATAAGTCGAGAGGGTATGTTCATGATGATGCTGGTGTTCCTCAGCAATAGGTCGAGCCAAGTCTGTCAATCGATAGAAGATAACACGCGCATCCTTGGGATCCTTAGACGTTTCTAACATCCCCTCCTTGACCAAGGATTTGATAGCCTTGGTAACGGCAGCTTGACTAACATTGAGACGACGCGCCAACTCAGAGTTGGTGAGCGACTCCTCTGATAAAAGCATGAGAATATGCTCCTGGGTATTGGTCAAGGCTACATCACTGGTACAATGACCAACGAGAATTTCATGCTGGTTTTCCGCCTTGAGAATAATCTCATTTAAAAATTGATCGATATCTTTTGCCAACTGTCTCATGATTTGCTCCTTTCTCAGAACGGAATTTCTATAAATACAAGGTTTTCATACTCTTCAAAAATCAAATTCAAACCACGTCAGCTTCGTCTTGGCGTACTCAAGTACAGCCTGCGTCTCGCTTCCTAGTTTGCTCTTTGATTTTTATTGAGTATCACACCATTCCTTTACTAGTTAAGTATATCACATCCAAGCAAGGAGTCAAGAAAAAAGATGAAAACACCTGAGATGTTTTCATCTTGTAGAATTATTTTTCTTGTTTACGACTAGTCCAGAGGGCTGTCGCTCCAAGAATCATACCCAATAGCATCATGAAAATAGATTGCTCACTACCTGTATTTGGAAGTAATTTTTCTGATACGACTGTCTTGTTAGCAAACTTATCTGCAACCTTATAATCAACTTTTACAGTAGAAGGTTGAGTCGGTTTTGTTGCTTGGTCTTCTACTGGTTTAGCTGGATCTTGCTCTTTACCTTGCTCTTCTGGTAGTTTAAATGTTTTTGAATCCACAGAAATCGTGCGTGAGTTTGGATTTACCTTTTCATACTGAGTCAAATCAGCTGTTTTAAGGTAATCTTCAAAGGCAGCATCCATTGAAGGGCCTTCTTCTCTGGCACCACCAAGCATGGTATAACCATCACCACCTGCTGCAAGGAAGTCATTGGTTGCTAGGTAGTAAACTTTTTCCAAATCTAGTTTTTCATAAAGACCAGTCGTACGATTCTTAACTTGAATAGCCAAGACACGTTTGCCTGCAGCTAGGTTTGTATCATAATAGACCTTGGCTCCTGAAATCTGTAAGAATCCGCCACTTGGTTCTAGCAATGGTTGACCATTTTCATCCAAGACAGTTTTTCCTGCCTTATCCACTTGCAAGATAGATCCGAGTGATTTTTCAAACATTTCAAAAACTTGCTGACCAGTTACTTGAATTTGTGAAATTGTGTTCCCAAATGGTAGAACCGCAATGACATTTCCTTTTGTAATTGGCTTATCTTTGGCAATCGTTTCACGCAAGCCACCACCATTGGTCACAGCGATATCCGTCGGATGACTAAAGCCTGTTTGACCGTATTGATAGAGAGAATCTGCGACAACATTTCCAAGGTTAGTTTCACGGACACGGACATTTTCACGGTCACCGTTCAATTCAACTGGACTATTTGAAACAACTTCTATAGCATTTTCAGCGTCATACTTTTGTTTGATATCCTTGACAAGTTTTTCAATTTTTGGATTAGCTTCCAATTTCTTAGCATCTGCAGCTGCAATGAGTGAAGGATTCCCCAATAATTGGCGAGATTTGTAAGTGATTTTACCAACGTTATGGAGATAGCTTCCTGTCTGGTTGTAGGTCACATTGTCTCCATAGGTAGTCGATTCTACTGTATGAGAGTGACCATCAATAACAGTGACACGCTTACCTTTCAAAAGAGGATTTTTTGAAAGTGCTTCTGCAAGTGTTGAACCGCGCCATTCTACAGGTGTTGTTGTATCAACTCCCAAGTGAGCAAGGACAACATAGTGTTTGTAGTCTTTGCCTTCTGCCAAGGCTTTAGCTTGAATTTCTTCGATAACCTTGTTAACCTCTGCAATTGGTTCTGTAAAGGTTACTCCTTTGACATTTTTAGGGTGGGTCTTAGTAGCTGTTTCAGGTGTTGTCACACCGATGACGACAAATTCATCACCTTCAACATCCTTGTTCTTATCAACAATTGTTGCTGCTTCAAATAAACGAGCACCATTGACATAAGTGTTTGAGCTGAGCAATGGAAAGTTCAAAATTTCTTTGTATTTTTTAACTTCATCGAGTCCAAAGTCAAACTCATGATTTCCTACAGCCATAGCATCATAGCCCATCTCGTTTAAGATTTTGGCACGTGCTTCACCCTTTGTAGAGTTTGAAATTGGCAGACCTTGGAAGGCATCGCCTGCATCTACTACTAGAGTCGTTTGATTGCTCTTTTCGCGCTCCTTCTCAATAACCGTTGCGAGTTTGGCATCTCCGATTACTCCTTTTTCTTCTACAATACGACCATGCACGTCATTGGTATGCAAGATAACAGTATCTGCTTCTTCTTTTTGAGGTGCAGCCTCTTCAACTGGCGTTGCCGGACTTGTAACAACCTCAGGAGTCGCTGTCACTACTGGTGCTTCTGTAGTGCTCACAACTTCTGTAGCTTCTGAAGAACTAGTATTTTCTTCAGCATAGACTTGTCCAGCTAAAAAGGCTGGAGCTAATAGGGCTGTCGATAGCACAGGCAACAAAAAACGTTTATTCATATTGAAATCCCTTTCTCTTCTTTCTTCTACTATTATACGCTATTTAGCATCATTTTAAAACTTTTAACCTTTTTGAAGGTAACCTATCCGACATTTCATAAAAAAAGTCTGAACAAAAAGTGAACTGCATCCCAAAAGTTAGACATAAAAATCTAACTTTCGGGGTGTTTTTATTATGAAATTAACATATGAGGATAAGATTCAGATCTATGAACTCAAAAAGCAAGGAGAGAGCTTCAGACAACTTTCAAATCAATTTGGGATAAACATTTCTAATCTTCAGTACATGATTAAATTGATTGATCGTTATGGAATAGAAATCGTCAAAAAAGGAAAGAATTGTTACTATTCTCCTGAACTAAAACAAGAGATCATTGATAAAGTTCTTCTTGAAGGTCGTTCACAAATTAGGGTGTCTCTGGATTATGCTCTTCCAAGTAGTGGATTGCTTTCGAATTGGTTGGCACAATACAAGAAAAACGGGTATACTATTGTTGAGAAAACAAGAGGGAGACCACCTAAAATGGGACGTAAGCCAAAGAAGAGATTTGAAGATATGACAGAATTAGAACGTCTTCAAGCAGAAAATGAGTACTTGAGAGCGGAGAATGCCATTCTAAAAAAGTTGAGAGAACTCCGATTGAGGGACGAAAAGGAGCAAGAAGAAAAACGGAAATTGTTCAAGGATTGGTAACAGAGTTTTCTTTAGATATCCTTCTAAAGATTATTAAGCTTGCCCGTTCAACCTATTATTACCACTTAAAACAGCTGGATCAAAGCGATAAGGATGTTGATGTTAAAGCTGAAATTCAGTCAATTTATACTGAGCATAAAGGAAATTACGGTTATCGTCGCATGACTCTAGAATTACGAAATCGTGGCTTCGTAGTGAACCATAAGAAGGTGCAGCGTCTTATGAAAGTACTTGGTTTAACGGCTCGAATTCGCCGTAAACGGAAGTATTCTTCATACCAAGGAGAGGTTGGCAAGAAAGCAGATAACCTTATTCAACGTCAATTTGAAGCAACCAAACCCATGCAAAAGTGCTACACAGATGTGACAGCATTTGCCATTCCAGCAAGCAGCCAAAAACTTTATTTATCACCAGTTTTAGATGGCTTTAACAGCGAAATTATCTCCTACAATCTTTCTACTTCGCCGAACTTAGTACAAATGAAAGCTATGCTCGAACAAGCCTTTACAGAGAACCATTATGAAAATACAATTCTCCATAGTGACCAAGGATGGCAATACCAACACGATTTCTATCATCATTTTTTAAAGAATAAGGGAATCCAACCATCTATGTCACGTAAGGGAAATAGTCCAGATAACGGTATGATGGAATCTTTCTTTGGCATTCTTAAGTCTGAGATGTTTTATGGTTATGAGAATACGTTTCAATCACTTGAGCACTTGGAACAAGCTATTGTAGACTATATTGATTACTACAACAATAAACGAATTAAGGTAAA
>NZ_JAPVZO010000025.1:0-35619 GCF_041432445.1 Streptococcus sp. 27098_8_69
GGTATAACCTTCGACGCGCACCCGCATAGCGGGTGGTTTATTTGTCTCGCACCTAACGGAGCGAGACGGACTGAAAGTCACATAAAAAAAGAGGGTGAGTTTTAACACTCACCTCTTATTTACCTAATTCTTGAGTTTTTTTGTAGGCTTGGTTGACAGCATCCATAACGGTTCCTCTAAAAGCATGTTCTTCTAGACTTGCTACACCAGCAATGGTTGAACCACCTGGACTGCAAACTTGGTCTTTCAAGACTCCAGGATGTTGCTGACTTTCTAGGACCATTTGACCTGCACCAACTACTGTTTGAGCCGCCATTTTCAGAGCCATTTCTCGTGGCAATCCTGTCTGAACACCTGCATCCGCTAAGGCTTCGATGAAAAGATAGACAAAGGCAGGACCACAACCTGCAAGCCCTGTTGCCGCATCTATTAAAACATCGCTTAATTCAACTAACTGACCAGCCTTGGCTAACAGTTGACAAAAAAGTTCATTGTCTTCTGGATGACAATTTACAGACAAGGTATAACTAATCACTCCTTGCCCAATAGCAACAGGGGTATTAGGCATAATACGAATAATCCTATGGTGACTTGGAAGAAGACTAGCGAGTTTTTCCAAGGTTAAACCAGCTGCCATAGAAATCAAAAGAAGACTCTCTCGTTTCTCAAAGATTGACTGATATTGAGTAAGCAGTTCTGAGAATTGAGCCGGCTTTACTCCAAGAAAAATCACATCTGCTTCTGCAAAGATTTCGTCATTGCTAGAAGCCAGACCACCATAATTGGCAATAAAAGCATCCACCTTAGCTTGACTACGATTAGCAAGAAGAATCTGATGACTCGTTTTTGCCTGCAAGACAGCCTTAGCCAAACTGGAACCCATATTCCCCAAGCCTATAAATCCAATCTTCATCTCTTACTCCCTTATCTGTCCGTCACCAGTAACCACATATTTGTAGCTGGTTAATTCCTTCAAGCCCATTGGACCACGCGCATGTAATTTCTGAGTAGAAATCCCCATTTCACAACCAAGACCAAATTGGCCACCATCTGTGAAACGAGTCGAAGCATTGACATAAACCGCTGCCGAGTCCACTTGATCTGTAAAGTAAGTTGCAGCCTCAGTATTTTCAGTCACAATGGCATCCGAATGATGGGTGCTGTGGGCTTCGATATGCTCTACAGCTTCCTCAAGACTAGAAACTACTTTAACAGCTAAGACATAGTCTAAAAACTCAGTGTCAAAGTCTTGAGCCACTGCTGCTTGTCCAGAAATATATTGACTAGCTTTCTCATCTAGACGCAATTGAATCGGTTCCAGTCCAGCTTCTTTTCGATCGGCAACCAGAACTTGCTCCAAGCGAGGAAGGAAGCTTGCCGCCTTGTCTTCATGAACAAGTAGCACTTCCATGGCATTGCAGACTGAAGGACGACTAGTTTTAGCGTTATTGATAATAGACAGTGCCTTGTCTTCATCCGCTTCCTTGTCAACGTAGACATGAACAATCCCTGTACCTGTCTCGATAACAGGCACAATAGCATTCTCAACGACAGCATTGATCAAACCAGCACCCCCACGAGGAATGAGAAGGTCTAGATAACCCTTAGCCTTCATCATGGCATAACTACTTTCACGGCTAGTATCTTCTACTAATTGAATGACGTCTGGATGAATGGTGGTAGTCTCCAAGCCCTTCTTCAAGGCTGTAACAATAGCATGAGCTGTTTGGTAGGCATCCTTACCACTACGAAGAACAACCGCATTTCCACTCTTGAGAGCAAGGGCAGCTGCATCAGAAGTCACATTTGGACGACTTTCATAGATAATGCCGATGACCCCCATGGCTACACGTTTCTTGGTGATGACCAGGCCGTTTTCAAGCTGTCTAGTTTCTAAAACTTCACCGATTGGATCTGGTAAAGCAACTACTTCACGAATCCCAGTTGCCATAGCTTCTATACGCCCTGCATCCAAATAAAGACGATCCAACATAACATCTGAGATTTTCCCCTTAGCCGCTTCCATATCACGAACATTAGCTGATAAAATCTCTTCAGTAGCTGTCAATAAGTGATCGGCCATAGCTAGTAAGGCTTGATTTTTTACTGTTTCACTAGCAGTATTGATGGTTTTTTTAACTGCCTGTACCTGTTCAAATTGTTCTTGTGTACTTACCATAGTTTACCTCTAAAATTCTGTAAAGAGTAGTTGGATTTCAGGCGTAATGGAAATCCAGTCATCACGGTGAATCAAGACCCCCTTAGCTTTTTGAGAACGAAGGACATCTTTGAGCCCCGATGCACCTAGTTGCACTCTACCTTTTCCAAGTGATTTTCCAGTTTCCTTATCAAATACCGTTACAATATCACCATAAGAAAAATTGCTCTCAACATCTACAATCCCTGATAAAAGGAGACTCTTTCCATGTTGAGAGAGGGCTTCTGCCGCCCCTTTATCAACCCAAATTGCTCCCTGACTTTTGGCATAAAAGGCTAGCCATTGTTTCTGGGTACGAAGTCCCTTTTCTTGTGCAACAAAGAAAGAACCATCCTTGGTCTTCTCTGCCGCCTCTATCATAGCATCAGCTTTCAAGGAAGAACAGATATAAACCGGTACTCCTGACTCAGTTGCAATGGTAGCAGCTTTTATTTTCGTCAACATACCACCTGTTCCATTTGAAGATCCAGCACCACCAGCCATATCTATAATTTCTCGATTGATGGTCTCAATTCTCTCCAGACGTTTAGCTCTTGGATCCGAGTTAGGATTACCAGTATAAAGACCGTCTACATCTGTTAAGAGGACCAAAAGATCTGCCTGCACCATTGCAGCTACCTGAGCACTGAGCGTATCATTATCCCCGACCTTGAGCTCATCAATAACGACACTGTCATTTTCATTGATAATAGGAATCGCACCACGATTAAGCAGGACTGACAAAGCTTGATGGGCATTTTTATAACGTCGCTTATCGACAAAATCATCCTGAGTTAGCAAGATTTGCGCTGAAACAATCTGTCTTAAGAGCAAATTGGTTGTATATTCTTCCAGAAGCAATCCTTGACCAACCGCTGCTGAAGCTTGCTTATCCGCAATCTTTGTTGGTCGTTTTTTAAATCCTAAGGCTCCGAAACCTGCTGCAACAGCCCCAGAAGACACCAAAATCAGCTCATGACCTGCTTCATGCAGCATTGCAAGCTGTTGTGTGATAGCTTTTACTTTACTGCGAGATAAACTTCCATCTTTATGTGTCAGCGATGAAGTTCCCACTTTAAATACGATACGCTTGTACTTCATATTTTTCTCCAAATTTAATATTTAACCATTTTACCATGATTTTATGAAATTGTAAAAAAGGAACTCTCTCACTTTTGATCGCAAAAAAAAGAACCTTGCATAGCAAGATTCTTTTAGTGTCTGACTTAAATAATTGTTCTTCTGGGAACTAAATCGAATTAAGCTTCGATTTCTGTAACCATACCTGAACCAACAGTACGTCCACCCTCACGGATAGAGAATGTAGTACCTTGTTCTACGGCGATTGGGTGGATCAACTCAACGTCGATTGTCACGTTATCACCTGGCATTACCATTTCAGTACCTGCTGGAAGTTCGATTGAACCTGTAACGTCAGTAGTACGGAAGTAGAATTGTGGACGGTAGTTGTTGAAGAATGGAGTGTGACGTCCACCTTCTTCTTTAGTAAGGATGTAAACTTCACCTTTGAATTTAGTGTGTGGGTTGATTGAACCTGGTTTAGCGATAACTTGTCCACGTTCGATTTCGTCACGTTGAACACCACGAAGAAGGACACCTACGTTATCTCCTGCAAGACCTTCGTCAAGTTGTTTACGGAACATTTCAACACCAGTAACAACTGCTTTTTTAGTTTCTTCTTTGATACCAACGATTTCGATTTCATCGTTGACACGAACAGTACCACGGTCGATACGTCCTGAAGCAACTGTACCACGTCCAGTGATTGAGAATACGTCTTCGACTGGAAGAAGCAATGGTTTGTCAGTGTCACGTTCTGGTTCTGGGATGTACTCATCAACAGTGTCCATCAATTCCATGATGATATCTTCGTATTTAGAGTCACCTTCAAGAGCTTTAAGAGCTGAACCTTGGATAACTGGAAGATCGTCACCTGGGAAGTCGTATTCTGAAAGAAGGTCACGGATTTCCATTTCAACCAATTCAAGCAATTCTTCGTCGTCAACCAAGTCGATCTTGTTCATGAAGACGATAAGGTGTTTAACACCAACCTGACGTGAAAGAAGGATGTGCTCACGAGTTTGTGGCATTGGTCCGTCAGTTGAAGCTACTACAAGGATAGCTCCGTCCATTTGAGCGGCACCAGTGATCATGTTTTTAACGTAGTCCGCGTGTCCTGGAGCGTCGATGTGAGCGTAGTGACGTTTTTCAGTTTCGTACTCAACGTGCGCAGTGTTGATTGTGATACCGCGTTCGCGTTCTTCTGGAGCAGCATCGATAGACGCATAGTCTTTAGGTTGGTTAACTGCTGAAGGCAAGCGACGTGCCAAAACAGTTGTGATAGCTGCAGTTAGGGTAGTTTTACCGTGGTCAACGTGTCCGATAGTACCAATGTTAACGTGTGGTTTACTACGATCGTATTTTTCTTTTGCCATTTGAGTAAAAGCCTCCAATAAAATATATTTTATAGATAGACAGTAGGCAATACAGTCTAACTTTCCTTACTATTTTATCAAATTTCAGCTAAATTGCAAGTGTTTTACAAAGTTTTTGTGAATTATTCTTATTCTTGCTCTACTTCCTCTACCAATTTATTTAAAATATCTATAAATAGGCTTATTTTAGCAAAAGGCGATAGACCATAAATCGATAACCCAAGTCTTAATTTCCTATTTCCAGCCCCGAAAGACTTCAATCATTCAGTTGTTTGTAAAAAGTTGTGTATTGAAAAAATTAAAGTTTCATCATAAGAGATTTGAGAGTTGAAAGCCAATAAAAAGTTTGATCAACTACATCGCCAAAGATACAATGATCAAAAAAAGGTCGGGAGCTTTTATCCCGACATCTTTATTCTGATAGATGCTTTTCAACTTCTTGTGCTTCCTTATGATTTTCATACAGTCGCGCTAAGAATTTAGCAATCTCTTTTAAAATGGAATAGGTTGGAACAGCAACAATCATCCCAATCACACCATAAATATTACTTGATAATAAAAGCAATACTAAAATAGTAATCGGGTGAACCTTCATAACCCCACCCACGATACGTGGATATAAAATATTTCCATCAACTTGCTGAATAATCAACATATAAATGACAGCAATAATCATTTTATGAGGATCTGTGAAGAGATTTGAAATAATCATTGGAATCAAGCCAATACTTGGTCCTACATAGGGAATCAAATTAGCCAATCCAGAAAAAATGGCGAAAACCAAGGCATATCTTAGACCAATTACACTATAACCGATAAAAGCTAAACATCCAATAATAACTGCATCTATAGACACTCCACTAATGTAACGAGAAATAGTTGTATTTAGGTTTGTCAATAAACCAGATATGTTCAATTTATCTCGTTTTAATACAGTTCTTTCTAGCATGGGTAAAAATTTATGCCCATCAAGTAAGAAGTAAATCAAGAAGACTGGTGTCATGATGATAATCAAAACAGTGCTTACGAGTGCAGATAGAACACTTCCAACACTATTTGTCACACTGTTCAAGATATTTTGCAAAATATCAACATATGAGAGATTCAGTTGCTGAATAGTTTGTTGAATATCTAGATTTTGCAGGGCTGGATGTTTTGATAACTCAATGACTAAATCTTGAAGACGACCATAAATGTTTTGACTCGAGTAGATTAGGCTACTCAACTGATTAATCAAAATCGGTAGCAGATAGACAAAACTAAGTACGATTGCACAAATTAAAGCACAAAGGGTTAACAAAATCCCAATGATGCGATTGATTTTGCATTCCTTCTCTAAAAAGATAACAATTGGGTTAGTTAGATAATACAAAAATCCTCCCAATAAAAAAGGAATCATAATTGTATTCAGCACACTTACAAAGGGTGTGATAATAGCACCCATTTCTCTCCAGAGATAAAAAATTAGGGTTATTAATAGGATTTCAGTTGTCCAGAAGAACAATTTGTTTCTTCGAAACATAAGACACCTCCTCTTTTCCCTATTTTACCATATTTCAAAAAAGATTGATAACCTTCATCAAAAAATCAAGAATATTTTTTGTCTTTGTGATAGAATAAAGTTACTATGAAGAAATTATTTTTAACCTTAATCACATTATTTTTATTCGGTTCGGCTACAACTGTTTCGGCCCAGGATTTTGATGTAGCTGCAAAACATGCTATTGCTGTTGAGGCTAACAGTGGAAAGATTTTATATGAAAAAGATGCTACTCAACCTGTTGAAATAGCTTCTATCAGTAAAATCCTCACTGTTTATCTAGTCTATGAAGCCTTGGAACAAGGGAAAATCACCCTTTCTACTCCTGTAGAAATCTCAGATTATCCCTACCAGCTCACTACCAATTCTGAAGCGAGTAACGTTCCCATGGAAGCTCGTAACTACACAGTAGAGGAATTGCTAGAAGCGACTTTGGTATCTAGCGCTAACAGTGCTGCTATCGCTTTAGCTGAAAAAATTGCCGGTTCTGAGAAGGACTTTGTAGATATGATGAAGGCCAAACTAGAAGAATGGGGAATCCAAGATGCTACACTCGTCAACACAACAGGGCTCAACAATGAAACTCTTGGAAATAATATCTATCCAGGTTCTAAAAAAGATGATGAAAACAAATTGAGCGCTTATGATGTTGCTGTCGTTGCTCGCAATCTCATCCTCAAGTATCCTCAAGTCTTAGAAATCACAAAGAAACCTTCTTCTACTTTTGCAGGGATGACCATTCATTCTACCAACTATATGTTGGAGGGAATGCCTGCTTATCGTGGTGGTATTGATGGACTTAAAACTGGTACGACTGATAAAGCTGGAGCATCCTTTGTAGGTACGACTGTAGAAAAAGGAATGCGTATCATCACAGTTGTCTTAAACGCTGACAACCAAGATACTAATCCATATGCACGCTTTACAGCTACTTCTTCTATTTTAGATTACATCTCATCAAACTTTGCTCTTCAGACAATTGTCAAACAAGGAGAGAGTTATGAAGATAGTAAATCGCCTGTATTAGATGGGAAGGAAGATACAGTTACAGCTGTCGCCAAAGAAGATATCAAAATCGTACAACGTCTTGGTAGTCGTACACAATCAACTATTACCTACACAGCGGACACGACTGAACACACTGCTCCACTAGAGGCAGGAACTGTCGTTGGACATTTGACTTATGAAGACAAGGATCTAGTTGGTCAAGGATACATTACAACTGACAAACCTAGTTTTGAGATGGTCGCAGAAAAAAATGTCGAAAAAGCCTTCTTCTTAAAAATTTGGTGGAATCGCTTCGTTCGTTTTGTTAACGAGAAGTTATAAAAAATCAAAAAATCGCGAATGTCGCGATTTTTTCTTTATTCATTTTCATCTAGAGTTGAATGTTTATAGCCATAAGTAAAGTAGATAAGAATTCCAATTAACAAGGCAATTCCAAATGCCATCCATGTTTCAAGGGTGTATTGAAGCATAAATGAAAGGCAAATCAGAATAGACAAGATTGGTAAAAAAGGTACCAGGGGAGTTTTAAATTCTCCCTCTTTGGGCATACCCTTATCTTTTCTCAATTTGATGATCCCATAGGCTAGGAGAATAAGATAGGCTAAGGTGCAGATATTGAGAAAGGCTGCGATACTTGCCAGTGGGAAAATTCCCGCTGCAATAGCTGAAACAACACCTGTTAAAATGGTCGCATTCTTAGGGACACGACTGGTCTTAGTCACTTGTTTGAAACTCTGAGGCATGAGCCCATCACGTGCCAAACTATAAATCATTCGAGACAAGGCGTAAGTCATGGAAATACATACCGTAATCAAAGTAAAAATAGCAACGAGTGAAACATAATTAGCGGCCCAACCAATACCAATACTTCTAAGAGCAAAAGCCACTGCATCATCAACATTAAGCTTGCTATAATGAACGATACCTGTCAATATCAAGGTAACCAAGGCATACAGAATGGTTACAATGGTTAAGGATAAAACAATCCCACGTGGAATATTCTTTTGTGGACTTTGAATTTCATCAACTGCCATAGAAATGGACTCAAATCCTAAGAATCCAAAGAACATCAGTGAAGCACCTGCCATAATTCCAGTGCTTCCACCATAAATCTGACCAAACCCAAATGGTGCAAAGTCTGACCAATTTTCAGGTTTAATGTACCAAATTCCAACAAGGATAAACAAGGCAAGAGCAGAAAATTTTAAAACAACAAGAATAGAATTAAAACGAAGAGCTGCTTTCGAATTTAAAAGTACAACGCCTGTAACAAGTAGAATTACTAAAATTGGTAAAAAATCAATATAAGTACCATGTTCAGGATTAAAAGTTCCATTTAAAGCTTGTGGCAAGGAAATTCCATAATGGCTAAGCAAACCCTTAAAATAGGCCGCCCAACCTGAAGCGACGCCAGAAACAGCTGTCATAAATTCCATGATAGTCAGCCAACCTGCAATCCAGGCTGGAAATTCACCCAAAATTGCATATAAATAACTATATGCTCCACCCGTTGCAGGAACACGAGAAGCAAATTCTGCAAAAAAGAGTGCAGATAAGGACACGCAGATAGCAGAAATTACAATCGATACCACAAGGGCAGGTCCTGCTAATGTTGCTGCAGCAGTCCCTGTAATGGTAAAAATACCTGTTCCCACCATAGCACCAATTCCCAAGAGAATTAAGTCCCATAGTTTTAAATGGCGATGCATTTCTGTCTTACCTAGACTAACGTCTTTGGTTCTAAAAATATTCATCATTCATCTCCCACTTTATGTGATTGTATTATTTTACCATACAAAAGACTTTTTGTGAATATTTATTAGCATCTTTCATCAAAAAAACTGAGAGTGGGACAGAAATCGGTAATTCGTTAGAATACGATTTCGTCGTCCCACCTCCGCACAGTTGAGTAGGGCTGTAAAAGCTGATGAAAT
Organism: Streptococcus sp. 27098_8_69; assembly: GCF_041432445.1. NCBI lineage: Bacteria > Bacillati > Bacillota > Bacilli > Lactobacillales > Streptococcaceae > Streptococcus > Streptococcus sp. 27098_8_69. The sequence goes on from NZ_JAPVZO010000025.1 coordinate 9,136, forward strand.
CAGCGTAGTAGAGTCCACTCAACCACTGCATCTTGCTCGACAATCCAAAGACAATTGAGAGGCTAGGACTTTTGTCCCAGCCTCAGTTTCTGTTCATAAAGTTTATCCGACTGACCCTTCCATCTCATAGCTAATCAAGCGGTTCAGCTCAACTGCATATTCCATTGGAAGTTCTTTTGTGAAGGGCTCTACAAATCCCATGACAATCATCTCTGTTGCCTCAGATTCTGACAAGCCACGACTCATAAGGTAATAGAGTTGTTCTTCTGAAATCTTAGATACTTTGGCTTCGTGTTCCAAAGCTACTTGTGAGTTGTGGATTTCATTAAACGGAATGGTATCTGATGCTGACAAGTCATCCATGATAATGGTATCACACTCGATGTGAGAAACAGATTTTTTAGAGTTCTTGTTGAAGGTCACTTGTCCACGATAGTCAACCTTTCCTCCGCCTTTAGCGATAGATTTAGACACGATAGACGAGCTTGTATGTGGTGCATTGTGGATCATCTTGGCACCAGTATCCTGGTGTTGCCCTGCATTGGCAAAGGCAATCGAAAGCATGGTTCCACGTGCTCCTTCTCCATCAAGGTAAACAGATGGATATTTCATGGTTGTTTTGGCACCCAAGTTTCCATCAATCCACTCAACCGTCGCATCTTTCAAAGCCTTGGCACGTTTGGTTACCAAGTTATAGACGTTATCAGACCAGTTTTGGATGGTTGTATAACGCATGTAAGCTCCGTCCAAGGCAAAGATTTCTACAATGGCAGCATGCAAACTGTTACTTGAATAAGTTGGAGCTGTACATCCTTCTACGTAGTGGACGCTTGCCCCCTCATCAACAATAATCAAGGTACGTTCAAACTGACCAGTATTTTCATTGTTGATACGGAAGTAAGTTTGAAGAGGAATATCCACTTTCACACCTTTTGGTACGTAAATAAAGGTTCCACCTGACCATACTGCTGAGTTAAGGGCAGCCAACTTGTTATCTGTCGGCGGTACTAACTTAGCAAAGTATTGTTTAAACAAGTCTGGGTACTCTTTGAGGGCAGAATCTGTATCTGTAAAGATAATTCCTAACTTCTCAAATTCTTCCTTCATGTTATGGTAAACCACTTCTGACTCATACTGGGCAGAAGCTCCAGCAAGATAAGCACGCTCAGCTTCAGGAATCCCAATACGTTCAAAGGTTTCTTTGATTTTTTCAGGAACTTCATCCCAAGAACGGGCTGGTTTATCAGATGGTTTTTGGTAGTAAATCAAGTCATCAAAATCAATCTCTGACAAGTCTGCTCCCCATGTTTGCATGGGCATTTTTTTGAAGGTTTCATAAGACTTCAAACGGAATTCTAACATCCACTCAGGCTCACCCTTAGCAGCTGATAGTTCACGAATGACCTCTTCATTCAATCCTTTTCCTGTCGATAGGACAGGCTCTACATCATCATGGAAACCAAATTTATATTCACCAAGGTCAATTGGTTTTGGTTCTACTCTTTCTTCAGCCATAATATCCTTTCTTTCATTCTTTATTTCTATGATTTATAAGACAAAGAAAGCTTGTCTTATTTATTATCTTGATTTTCAATTGTTTTCTTAAGGGCGTTCCAAGCTAGGGTTGCGCATTTGATTCGTTGAGGAAATTTTGCAACACCTGACAAAAAAGCTGCATCTCCAAGTTGATCTTGACGCTCATCCTTTTGACCTTGAACCATTTCAGAAAAGATAGTTGCAAGCTCTAGGATTTCTTGCTTGGTCTTTCCTAAGACTGCATCTGTCATCATACTAGCAGAGGCAGTTGAAATGGTACAACCAGAGTTTAGAAAAGCGATATCTTCCAAACGATCATCTGCATCAAACTTAACAGAAAGATTAATCACATCACCACAGGTTGGATTGTTAAGACTGATTTGTTCAGCATCTTCTAGCTTCCCTTGGTGATGGGGATTTTTCGAATGGTCCGCTACCACTGCCATATAAAGGCTATCTAGTTTAGAAAGTGCCATTGAAAAACTCCTTTGTCTTTAGTAAGGCATCTACTAACTTATCACAATCTGCCTTGGTATTGTAGATATAAAAACTTGCACGAGCTGTTGCTGGAACATCCAAATACTGGAGCAAAGGTTGAGCGCAATGGTGTCCGGCCCGAACTGCTACTCCTTCATAATCCAGAGCAGTAGCGAGGTCGTGAGGGTGAAGATCACCTAGGTTAAAAGCAATAACACCTGAACGTTGAGCCAAATCTTGCGAACCGTATATGGTCAATCCCTCAATTGCCTGCAATTTTGGAAAGACATATGCAATCAATTCCTGTTCATGAGCTTCAATGACTGCCATACCAAGATTTTCAAGATAATCTACTGCAGCAGCAAGTCCAATTGCACCTGCCATGTTAGGAGTTCCAGCCTCGAATTTCCAAGGCAATTCCTTCCAGCTTGCAGATTGTTCATAAACGAAATCAATCATCTCGCCACCAAACTCCACCGGTGACATTTGTTCCAGATACTTTTCTTTGCCATAAAGAACACCGATGCCTGTCGGACCAGCCATCTTGTGACCTGAGAAAGCAAAGAAATCTACATCCAAGTCCTGGACATCAATCTTCATATGCGGTGTAGACTGAGCACCATCCACCACCATAATAGCTCCAACTTCATGAGCCATTTGAGTGATTTCTTTGATAGGGTTTACTACTCCAAGAACATTGGAAGCATGAGCTAACGAGACAAACTTAACCTTGTCCGTCAATTTAGCCCGAAGGTCATCCATATCCAGAGCTCCGTCCTTGAGATAGACATAAACAAGCTCAGCTCCGGTCTTGCGACAAGCTTCCTGCCAAGGAATGATGTTGGAATGGTGTTCCATGACTGAAATCAAAACTTGATCCCCCTCAGTCAAGAATTCCTCAGCGAAACGTGCCACCCAGTTGAGACTGGTTGTCGTTCCTCTAGTAAAGAGGACTTCCTTTGTCGAACCTGCGTTGATGAACTTACGAATAGTTTCTCGAGCAGCTTCATAGGATGCTGTTGCTCGCTCTGCCAAAGTGTGAACCCCTCGGTGAACATTGGCATTATCCTGCTCATAGTAACGGTTAATAGTTTCCAGAACTGCTAGTGGTTTTTGTGTCGTCGCAGCATTGTCCAGATAGACCAAAGGCTCGTCATTGACGATCTGGTCTAAAATTGGAAAATCCTTGCGAATCGCTTCTACATCTAACATAGGCTTCCCCTTAGCGTTTTGACAATTTTTCTTCGATCGTTGCAATCATTTCATCGCGAACTTCTTTGACTGGAATCTCAACGATAACAGATCCAAGGAAACCACGAACAACTAAGCGCTCTGCAGTTGCCTTGTCCAAGCCACGGCTCATGAGGTAGTACATATCTTCTGGATCCACTTGACCGATAGAAGCCGCGTGACCCGCAGTAACATCATTTTCATCAATCAAAAGAATTGGGTTGGCATCTGAACGCGCTTGGTCTGAAAGCATAAGAACACGACTTTCTTGTTGCGCATCTGCTCCCTTGGCACCCTTAATGATGTGTCCGATACCGTTAAATGTCAAGGTTGCTTTTTCAAGAATAACCCCATGTTGAAGGATATTACCAATAGAGTTGCAACCATAGTTAGTCACTCGAGTATCAATCCCTTGAACCTGACGGCCACTTGAAAGTGCTACGACCTTGAGATCTGCATGGCTACCATTACCAATCAAGTCACTATCAAAGTCAGCAACGACATTTCCTTCGTTCATGACACCGATAGCCCAGTCAATACTTGCATCGTTGCCCAATTTCCCACGGCGGCTAATGTAGGCAGTAACGTTTTCGCCTAGGCGGTCAATCGCTGCAAACTTCACTTGTGCGCCTGAACGTGCAATGACTTCTACTGTGATGTTGGCAGTGGCCTTAGCACTACCTTCTCCACGTGACTCCAGACGTTCAAGGTAGCTGATCTTACTATTCTTACCAGCGATGATAAGGATATGTTTGTTAAATGGCACATCGCTATCGCTGTCTTGGTAGAAAATACCTTCGATTGGTTCTGTGATTTCTACGTTATCAGGGATGTAGAGAACAGCACCACTGTTAAAGTAAGCAGTGTGATAAGCTGCCAACTTGTCATCGTCGTATTTAACAGATGACATGAAGAATTCTTCTACGAGTTCCGGAATTTCTTCAAGAGCTGAGTGGAAGTCTGTAAACACAACCCCTTGTTCAGCTAATTCAACTGGAGTTTGTTCAAAAACAGTCTGAGTTCCTACCTGCACCAACTTCAAATGATTATCTAAAGCTGTGAAGTCAGGGACATTTGCTGATGGTTCACTTTCTGTAATCGTTCCATCACCCAGATTCCAACGGTGAAATTTGACACGCTCAATGACTGGCAATTCCAAACTCTCAATCTTATCAAAAGCTTTTTGACGGAGGTCTGACAACCAGCTTGGTTCAGCGTGCATTTCTGAAAAAAGTTTAATAGTTTCTTTAGTCATTTACTTCTCCTAAAAGATACGAGGGAATTACAATTCTTCCTTGTAGTCATAGCCAAGTTCTTCAGCTAATTTTGCGTATCCTTCGCGTTCCAAACGTGCCGCCAATTCTGGACCACCAGAAAGAACAACACGACCTTCCATCATAACGTGTACCACATCAGGTGTGATGTAGTTCAAAAGACGTTGGTAGTGAGTGATAATCATAGCACCAAAGCCTTCGCCACGCATAGCATTGACACCTTTAGATACTACTTTAAGAGCGTCAATATCAAGACCTGAGTCAATCTCATCAAGAAGTGCGAAAGTCGGTTCCAACATCAAGAGTTGAAGAATTTCATTGCGTTTTTTCTCACCACCAGAGAAGCCTTCGTTGAGATAACGCTCTGCCATTTCTTCTTTCATGTTGAGCAATTCCATTTTTTCGTCTAGCTTAGTGATAAACTCACGCACTGAAATCTTCTCATCATCTTCTTTACCAGCATTCATAGCTGCACGAAGGAATTCTGCATTGGTAATTCCTGGAATTTCTGATGGGTATTGCATAGCTAGGAAAAGTCCCATACGTGCACGCTCATCAACTTCCAATTCAAGGATATTTACACCGTCAAACAAGACTTCACCTTTAGTGACTTCATAGTTTGGGTTTCCCATAATAGCAGCTGAGAGAGTAGACTTACCGGTACCATTTGGGCCCATGATAGCTGCAATTTCTCCTGTTTTAAGAGTCAGGTTAACCCCTTTTAAAATTTCTTTTCCTTCGATTTCAACGTGAAGATCTTTGATCTCTAATACTGACATGATAATTCCTTTCTTTTCAATCCGTTTTACCATTTTCGCTAGAAAATTGTTCTTAGTTTTCTAGTAAAAAACGATAAAATATCAATAAATATACTTTAATAGTATAACAAAAAAAAGCCTAAAAGGCTTTAATTTTGTCTAGAAGCTGAGGGTTACTTCTTCCCACGAAAATGATCATCTATAGCGTTGACAATTTTACCCATAATATAGCTGACTCTAAAATTTCTTAGGATTAAAATAGCCCAAAGCAAGGCCACGATATACCGTTGCTCCATGATGGATTCATTAAAAAAATAAGTCTCAGCAGCAGTAAATAAGGCCATTATTATAAATTGTTGTCTGTTCATCGTATTATGTTACAAAATCCTTTTAATCTTCTGCTATGGTCACTTTATCCGCTAGAAACTCAAATCCTTGAGGGAGGACAGATTCCTCAACTTCTTCCTTAACGGGTTGACCTTGAGACGATTTAGCTTTAGCTGAGAAGTCTGCTCTGACTTCTTTCCACTCTTCCATGGAAATAGCAAGAATTTCTGGTGAAAATCCCGCTGCTTGACTGAGTATATTGCCAAACATGGTGTTGAGATTATCACGTTTCATGGTCTGGCCAGCATTGAAGTTAGATTCAAATGCAAGAATGGCATGATGCTCATTAGCCGCAACAGGTTGAGAACCAACTAAAAGCGCCTTATCTGGACCTGACAAGCTTTCAATAACTTCTCCCCAAGCATTTTGAAGACGTATTAGATTTTGACGGGCTAAATCAGGATTTTCAACAGCTTCTTGAAGAATAGACTGAACCTTATTACGATCTACGCGATAAACTGACTTGCTGTTAACTGGACGACTCGGTGTTGGTGTAGTCTGCTTAGGACTCATGTTAACATTTGCCAGAGCCTGTTTCAATCGCGCAACTTCTTCTCTAAGTGAGGCTAATTCTCCACTTGTATCATCTGATAATGTTGGTTTTGAATCTATCTCTGCCAAACGAATGGTCATCATTTCAGCATAAATCTTAGGCTGTAAGCTAGCCTTGATATCAGCTAAACTACTTGTCGCAATTCCAATCATTTCAAACAAAACAGCCTGTGAAAGATCTAGGTTATCCTTAAAGAGATCACTATGGTGAGTATTCTCCCCACCAGTTTGGACAATCAAAATATCCCTTAGATACTGCAACAAATCCGTTACAAATCGTGTCATGCTTTTTCCGTTATCAAAAATCAAATTAAGATTTTCCAAAGCACGAGTCACATCTTTTTGTGCCAAGGCAGCTACATAATTATCCAAAGCACTTAGACTAATAGTCCCCGTAATTTCCTCAGAAACAGCTGTTGTTAATCTAGCATCTTGAGTCAAGCTCAATGCTTGGTCTAAAATGGACAAAGCATCCCGCATACCACCTTCGGCTCTACGAGCGATAATCTCAACAGCTTCAGTTTCATAAGCAATCCCTTCCTTCTCTAAAATATGGAAGATATGATCTCGAATATCCTGAGTTCTAATAGATTTGAACTCGAAGCGTTGAACACGAGACAAAATGGTTGCAGGAATCTTATGAAGCTCTGTCGTTGCTAGGATAAAAACAACATTAGGAGTTGGTTCTTCAAGAGTTTTTAAAAGGGCATTGAAGGCTCCAGTTGAAAGCATATGAACCTCATCAATGATATAGACCTTATACTGAGCTATACTTGGAGCATAGGTTGATTTATCACGGATATCACGAATTTCATCCACCCCATTGTTAGAGGCCGCGTCCATTTCGATAACGTCTTCCAAGCTACCGTCTGTCACCGCCTGACAGATATAACAGTTATTGCAAGGTTCTCCTCCCTCTTGATTAGGGCAGTTCATAGCCTTGGCAAAAATTTTGGCTACACTGGTTTTTCCAGTTCCACGAGGTCCTGAAAATAGATAGGCATGACTGATCTTTTCCTGCTCTACAGCTTGTTTCAGAGTTTTTGCAACAATTTCTTGGCCTACTAACTGTGAAAATGTTTGACTTCTATATTTTCGATAAAGGGCCTGATACATTACGCTTTCTCCTCAAACATTGAAAAATTCCATTCGGTTTTTTCTAACAAAATAGCAACATACTCTTCTAGATATTTCTGATCCAAGTCATCATAATCATCAACAAGAGATGAATCTAAATCTAGAACGCCCAAAAGACGTTCCTCTTTAACCATTGGCACAACAATTTCACTACGAGCACTACTATCGCAAGAAATATAGTTTGGATAGGTTTTTACATCACCAACAATCACTGTTTGACGACTAGCTGCCGATTCGCCACAAACACCTTTTCCAAGAGCGATTCGTACACATGAAACTCCACCTTGAAAGGGTCCCAAGATCAGTTCATTCCCATCAAATAGATAGAAACCTGCAAAAACAGTATTGGGAAAGCTTGTTTTTAGCAAAGCACTAGCATTAGAAAGATTAGCCAACACATTTGGCTCTCCTTCTAAAAGATAAGAGAGCTGTTCATTTATTATTTGATAAAGTGATTCTTTTTCTGAATATAACATAAAACCATTATATCAAAAAATGCTAGTAGAAAAAAGAAAAATCCCTTGTTTTAAAAACAAAGGATTTTATTCAAATTCGAATGGATTAAAGTTCGATGTCTCCGAACAAGTCAGCCATTGAGAATCCTGTTTGAGTTTCAGGAAGTTCAAAATCACGTTTTTCTTGACGTTTTGGACGACGTGGACGTGGAGCGCGTTTTTCTTCTTTTTGTCCTTCTTCTTGAGCTGGACGTTCTTCAAGAGCTTTGATAGAAAGTGATACGCGTTCTGCATCAGCATTAACTTCAAGAACTTTAACAGTAACTTCTTGACCAACTTTAAGAGCTTCTTTTGGATTTTCAATACGTTTGTGTGAAATTTGTGATACGTGAACAAGTCCATCGATACCTGGCAATACTTCAACAAATGCACCGAAGTCAGTCAAACGTTTAACTGTACCTTCTACAACATCACCTTTAGCCAATTTTTGCTCAACGCCATCCCATGGTCCAGGTGTTGTAGCTTTAAGTGAAAGTGATACACGTCCTTCTTCTTCGTTAAGATCAAGGATTTTCACTTCAACTTCTTCACCAACAGTTACAACTGATTTTGGTGAAACGTTACGTTCGTGTGACAATTCAGTCAAGTGAACCAATCCGTCAACACCACCAAGGTCGATGAAAGCACCGAAGCTTGTAATACGTGCAACTTTACCAGTTACAACATCACCAACAGCCAATTTACCAAATACTTCAGCACGAGCTGCTGCAGTTGCTGCTTCTACAACTTCACGACGTGAAAGGATGAAGCGGTTTTCTTTAGGATCAACTTCTTTGATTTTAGCATCAAACTCTTGACCTACAAAACGCTCAGTGTTACGTACAAAACGAGTATCCAACATTGAAGCTGGGATAAATCCACGTACACCTTCAAATTCTACTGAAAGTCCACCCTTAACAGCGCGAGTTCCTTTAACTGTAACAACTTCTTCTTCGCGTCCTACAAGTTTGTCCCATGCTTTGCGAGCTTCAAGGCGTTTTTTAGATACAAGGTATGTTACTGTATCAGTATCTTTACCAACTACTTGACGAAGTACAAGAACATCCAATACTTCACCTACTTTTACAAAGTCATTGATATCCGCATCGCGATCGTTTGTCAATTCGCGAAGAGTCAAGACACCTTCAACACCAGTTCCAGAGATTGCAACATTAGCTTGAGTAGCATCAACTGTCAATACTTCAGCACTAACAACATCACCTGGCTCAACTTGGCTAACGCTATTTAGCAAATCTTCAAATTCGTTCATCTAAAAAATCCTCCAACAATCAAGTTTTTCTTAAACTTGACATACTTATAATTTTTTCCTAAGCACCCGCAAAGACATGTTATATCGTTCACGTCCTTCAATTATAAAAATAAAATACCCTAAGATATTTTTCTTTTTATCCTTGAATTTATTACCTAAGAACTGGGGTAGCTGGATTCGAACCAACGCATGAGGGAGTCAAAGTCCCTTGCCTTACCGCTTGGCTATACCCCAAAAGTGAAATGGAGAGAGAGGGATTCGAACCCCCGAACCCGAAGGAGCGGATTTACAGTCCGCCGCGTTTAGCCTCTTCGCTATCTCTCCAATGTTCAACGAAAACTATTATATCATGAAAATTTACAAAAAACAAGCTTTATTTTGCTAAATTATAATTTTCAATCAAAATTTCCACAGCTTTTTCAAGTTTTTTATAAAAACTATCGACATTTCCATTCTTTATGATCGCAAATTGATTATCTAGTTCAGCAATTTCACCAATAACCTTTTTACCAATCGTTAAAGTATACCCTTCATACTTTTCCTTACCAACTAAAACACTTGCGTCTGTTAATTGAATTTCAATTTTTTTATCTTTTTTACTCATACGATACCTCTTTTCACTCTTCCTATTGTACAAGAAATTTAAAAAACTGGCAAGAAAAAACTCTTTATCAAGACAACCTTGATAAAGAGTTTTTGTGACAAAATCTTATTTTTTAATCTAGGGAAGATTCATTGTTAGTGGGTTGCCCCACCCACTAATTTTATGTCCTTATCTTTATAATCTACGATAGCACCAATCGCAGCTTCGATACCTCTGACGATATCAGTTAAACTCATAGATGATGTATTAGGTTTATTGATCACCTGTTCTGTCATATAAGGAATATGCATAAAACCTGCTCTCATATCGGGAAATTTCTTATCCGCTAAATAGAGAGCCTGATACATCAGATGATTGCAAACAAAGGTTCCCGCTGTATTGGAAACTGTAGCTGGTAGCCCTTCCTCTTTTATGGATTGAACCATTGCCTTAATAGGTAGTGTGCTAAAATAGGCTGCTTGACCGTCCAGGCGTATAGGAGTGTCAATCGGCTGATTCCCTTGGTTATCAGGGATTCTAGCATCATCTTGGTTGATGGCAACTCGTTCAGGAGTTAGACTAGCTCTTCCTCCTGCTTGTCCAATGCAAAGCACCGCATCTGGCTGAAAGCGGACGATTGCTGTTTCTAATACCTCTGCTGATTGATAAAAGACTGTTGGGATTTCTACCCAATGAATTTCAGCTCCATGAATCTCAGATGGTAATGATTTAACAGCTTCCAGAGCTGGATTGACCTTTTCACCACCGAAAGGATCAAAACCTGTTACTAATATTTTCATTTTATTTCCTTTGCTAAAATGCCAAAAAGTACATCAAAAATATATGTAGGATAATCATGATAACAGCCACTCCTACTTGCGCTTTGATAACCCCATTTGGATCTTTCATATCCAGGAGAGCTGCCGGTAAAGCATTAAAGTTAGCCGCCATTGGAGTCAATAAGGTTCCACAGCAACCTGCCGTCATTGCTAGAGCTGCAGCCACGATTGGATCAGCTCCCAAAGCAAATACAAAGGGAACTCCAATTCCAGCAGTAATGACTGTGAAAGCCGCAAAAGCATTCCCCATTATCATAGAGAATAAAACCATCCCAAGGACATAAGCTACCACACCCATAAAACGACTACCCGAAGGAACTAGACCGCTGATTAAATGCGAAATCAAGTCTCCAACGCCTGCAACGGTAAAAATTGCTCCCAAAGCCCCTAAAAGTTGAGGCACAATCCCACTAGTAGAGACTTGCTGAACCATGCGATTATTTTCTGCTAACAAGTTTTTAGGAGAACTCTTAGTAATCAATAAAAGAGAGATGGTTGCAAAAAATGCTGCAAGGCTGATAGCAATCTTACTAAACTCAGGGATCATTTTTGCTAATACCAAAGCAATCAAAGCCATTAACATGACTGGAATAAAAATTTTATTCTTTAGTCGTTTAGCTTCAATGTTTGCCTTGACTTCATCCAGAGACGGTAAGGTTCCGATACGAACCTGTTTAAAGAGAGTTAGCAGGGCTAATAGCACTACGATAACTCCAATACAGACAGAAGGTAGATAGGAACCACCGATAAAACTGATGCCCAATAAAGCCCAAAACCCAGCCGTTCCAAAGCGAACTGGGTTTGTTTTATCTTTATAGCTACAATAAGCTGTATGAAGGAATTGACAACCAATCACAATATAGGTCAACTCTAATAACTGTCTTGCTAGATTGGTCATTCTTCTTTCCCTTTACTAACCTTATTTGCTAGCAGTTTTCTATCAAACAGGTAATTGTAAATCCCAACTATAAATAGGGCAATTCCTGCAACTATAAGCGAAGCTGAAGCAATTCCTGCATAATTACTTTCGTAACCTAATTGGTCCAGTGTGCCCCCTATCAAGAGGACACCACCTGCACCAACGAAAGTGTTTTGAGCAAAGAAATTTGCGAAATTATCATTTGCTGCTGCACGCGCTTTTAGCGCTTCGCTCTCCTGCTCCGTTAATTTTCTACCTAATTGAGACTCTGCTGCTGCTTGTCCCATGGGTTGAACCAAAGGCCTTACAAACTGCGGATGTCCTCCAAGACGAATGGCAAAGAAACCATCGAGTTCCCGAAAAAAGAAATACACTGTATAAAAACTTCCAACTGTTAGTCCCTTTATCTTTTGAATCAAGTCAATCGAACGTTGCTTGAGGCCAAAAGTTTCAGATAAACCTACCAGTGGCAAGGTTACCATAAAAATCGTCAGAACTCGTTGATTACTAAATTCTTTTCCCAAAATTTCCAAGAACTCAACAAGAGAAACGCCAGAAACTAGAGCGGTAACTAAACTAGCTAAGACTACCGTTGCAATGGTATCTAACTTATAGATAAAACCAATCACAATGATAACTATCCCTATTAGTTTAATCCATTCCATATAGACCCCTTTATTCCAAAAGTACTAGTCTATTTTATTTGACATGACTTTCTAGTTCTTTTTGGTATTTATTGTTTGATTCCAATTTCTCTTTTTGCCATCTTTCAAGAGCTGCTTGATATTCTTTAGCCGTTACAATCTCTTTTTGCAATTTCATTCCCTTGAAGATATATGGATCACCCTTGATACCTACTTGTGAGTAAGGTTTAGAGAATGGAACGACGTTGCTGACAACTGGTGAACCTCCTGATGAAGCTGTTGGCATCAAGAGAGAACTATCAGTGAGCCATGCTTGAGCTTTAGCATATTTTTCATATCTCTTATCCAAGTCATTTTTCTCAGAAACTGCATCATCCAAGAGTTTCTTATATTCGTCCAAACCTAGTTGAGCTACTACTTCCTTATCTTTTCCTTTAGTAATACCAAGGTGTTTCATAGCAGAACCGGTCTTAGGATCCATGATATTGAGATAACTTGCTGGATCTTGGTAACTTGGAGCCCATCCAGTACTGTTCAAGTCATAGTCTTTTTGAGCAGGAACACGTGCTTGAGATGTAATGCTTTCCTTCTCGTTATCAGTCATCTGAAGGACATCGATCACGACATTTTCTGAACCAAGAGTTGATTCGATTGATTGTTTAAAGGAATTGCTTTGTTGAACGGCAATGGTATCTGTCTGTTCAACTGGAACATCCAAGTGAATTGGGAAGGTTACACCTTTTGCTTCCAATTCTTTCTTAGCTTTTTCAAATGAAGCTTTGGCTTTGTCAGGATTGTAGATGGTATCTTTTCCGTCAACGAGCTCAACACCTTTCCATTGGTCTCCATAGTTGACCAATTCTTTTTGAGCGATATCACCAAAGTTTTTACCACCAGATTGAACGAAATTGTCTGGTACTAGGCTATTACGAATAATCTTGTCCGCACCATCTTCACCATTGAGCTGGGCAGCATAAGAATGACGGTTGAAGGCAAAGTTGATTGCTTGACGGAAGTCCTTGTTCAACATTGCTTCTTTTGTAGAAGTTTTCTGTTCTTCACTTGTTTTCGCTGTCTTATTGAAAGATTGACGGTTTACGTTAAAGGTAAAGTAGTAACTAGTTGAATCCTGTGGGCTGTAAGTAATTTTATCTCCGTATTGTTCCAAAGTAGAAGCAAAGTTTGAGCTACTTGGGAAGAGACGAGCTGTTGTGTAAACACCTGAAGAGAAGCTACGGATCAAGGATTCTTGGTCTGAACCATCATAGTAAGTTAATTTAACTTTCTCGATTTTAACCTTCTCTTTATCCCAATAATTTGGATTCTTTTCATATTCGATTAAAGATTTTGAAGTCAATGTCTTCAAGATATATGGACCGTTATAAAGAATACCAGCTGGGCTGACCGTTCCGTAATTCTTACCTGATGCTTTGAGGAATTCTTCATTTACTGGCAACATAGTTGCTGAAGTTACTTTTGAATTCCAGAAAGTTTCAGGTGCATTTAGAGTGTACTCAACAGTATAGTCATCTACTGCCTTAACACCAACTGTTGAGAAGTCGTTAGTCTCACCAGTCATATATTCATTCAAGCCCTTGATTGAGTTTTGAATAAGAGTGACACCGTCTGATTTGCCATCTGCTACGTGTTTCAACCCTGTAACAAAGTCATGCGCAGTTACTTCAGCGTATTCTTCACCTTCTGAAGTATACCATTTAACCCCTTTACGAAGTTTATAAGTATAAGTCAAACCGTCTTGTGAGACACTCCAATCCTCAGCGAGGGAAGGAATCAAATTCCCATATTCATCGTTTTCCAACAAACCATCAACGACGTTACCGATGATATCCGTTGTTGAAGTACGAGTTGCGATACTGTAGTCCAAAGATGATGGGTCTACTCCATAGACATAAGAAAAGGTTGTAGGTGCATCTGCTTCCTTGTCAGCTTTCCCACAAGCTACAAGAAGAACTGCTGTACTCAGGACCACTCCTGCTGTTAACATCCACTTTTTCGTTTTCATAAAGAACTCCTTTAATAATTTTTAATCTACTTTTACAATCCAACCTTCTGGCGCTTCAATATCACCAAATTGGATACCTGTCAATTCATCGTATAGTTTACGAGTCACTGGACCAACCTCTGTTTCACTGTAGAAAACATGGAAGTCGTCACCGTGTTGGATTCCTCCAATTGGTGAGATGACTGCTGCAGTACCGCAAGCACCTGCTTCTACAAATCGATCCAAGTTATCAATTGGCACATCCCCCTCAACAGGTTTCAAGCCCAAACGATGCTCTGCCAAATAAAGCAATGAATACTTGGTAATCGATGGCAAGATAGATGGACTCAATGGCGTTACAAATTCATTATCAGCTGTAATCCCAAAGAAGTTTGCTGAACCAACTTCTTCAATCTTGGTGTGAGTTGATGGGTCAAGATAAATAACATCTGAGAAATGACGGGATTTAGCCATTTTTCCTGGTAAAAGACTAGCTGCATAGTTACCTCCGACCTTAGCAGCTCCTGTTCCATTCGGTGCAGCACGGTCATACTCATCTTGAATCAAGAAGTTTGTTGGCACTAGTCCACCTTTGAAGTAATTTCCAACCGGCATAGCAAAGATGGTAAAGATATACTCTTCTGCTGGTTTTACCCCGATGATATCTCCGACACCAATCAACAGCGGGCGAAGATAAAGGGTTCCACCCGTTCCATAAGGTGGTACGTATTCTTGATTGGCACGGACGACTGCCTTACAAGCCTCTACAAACATTTCTGTTGGAACTTGTGGCATCAAGAGACGATCACTGGTACGTTGCAGACGTTTAGCATTTTCATCTGGACGGAAAAGTTGAACACTACCATCCTTTGTACGATAGGCTTTTAACCCTTCAAATGCTTGCTGTCCATAGTGAAGGCTTGGAGATGATTCGGAAATATGCAAGGTTGCGTCTTCTGTTAATTCTCCTTGAGTCCATTGTCCATCTTTAAAATAAGCGATATAACGATAAGGTAGTTTCATATAGGAAAAACCGAGATTTTCCCAATCAATCGTAACTGTCATGACAATCTCCTCTATTCTAATCAAAACTATGTATTCTATTCTACACTATTCTCTAAAAAATTCAAGTATTTTTTGTAATTTTCTGAAAATTTTACTAAAAAAGAAACCAGTCACTGGGACTGATTCCTTTTACAAGTGAAAAATTAGTTATTTTCAACTTTTTCATCGTATTTTGGTCTGATTGTTGTACCTGAGTTAATAATTGTACGTTTTTGAACAAGAGGAAGGTCTGTACGATTGTAAACTGTACGCCATGGTTCCCAAGCAAGACCTGTTTTTTCTTGAATCTTCACGCGTACATTACGTACATTTCCTTTAAATTGAAGTTCAGTTTGGAAGCCAGCTGTTCTGTTTTTACCATTATCTTCCCATTGACGTGAGCGAATGCTTTCAACTCCATCCTTATCATAAGTTACTTCATCCCAGTAAACATAGTAACGAGCGATATAAGCTCCCTTATGTTGTAAATTGAGGTAACCATTTTTGTATGAAGTCACTTTAGTTTCAATGTAATCTGTATTGCTTTGAATTGTGGCCACTTGATTATCTTTCAAGAATGCAGTCTTATAAGAAATCGGAACAGCAGGGTTTTGCGTACTGAAAGAAGCTCCTTCTTGAATCAATTTCTTCAAATCTTCTACTGTACCTGTCACAACACGTGCAGCACCATCAGCATTTCCACCTACGATTGAAACTGTTACAGTTGTATTCTTTAAAACACGTGCCCATTCAGATTCTGGTTTAATTGGCACTCCTTTGATTACAGCATTGATTGCTGCTTTCAACTCGGTACTCTTGCTTGTTGTTTCAAACTTAACATACATTTGACGTCCGTATGATACGCTTGATACATATACAGGAGGAGTATTTTCATCAATTCCACGTGCTTTCAATTGATCAACTGTTACTCCTGAGGCAAATACATCTGATGGATTTTTTGGAGCATCAAAGTTAGCAGTATAGTAAACTTGTTTAAAATCAACTACCTCAATTTGTTTTTCACCTTTATTGACAGCTTCAAAGTCAATTTTTAAATTAACTCCAATTTTTTCAAAGTCACTTCCAAATTTTGCTTTTAATTGATTCATGCTATAAGCAGAAGTTGATTCGTACTGCATACGTGCTGGAGCAGGGTTATTCCCAGCATATTTTTCATGCCAACGATTTAACAAGGTATTTACACCTTCCTGCATACCACTTACAGTTGGATTAGCATCTACATAGCTATCTCCGCCTACCATTCCTGGTAAATCAACACTAATTCTACCTTTGCTACGATCTAAACTAATTTGTTGTGGTTTATTTTCTAGAAGGTCTTGATTTGCTTTAAACAAAGCACCTAGGAAAATATCTCCGTTGCCATTAATGGCAACATCAGCAGAACCATTAGAAAGATTTTTCTTCACTTTTTCCACAACCACAAATTCATTTCCTTGTTGTTTTGTGCTTGTATTAGTGTAATTTTCTAACGCTTCGCCTTTTCTAGTTAAAATATTTAATTTATCATAATTTAAACCAAATAAATAGTTATTTAGCTCTGCAGTATAATCTTTTTTAGCTTTATTTTCTGTTTCAACTTTGTTTTCTGTTTTCTTATCTGCTACTACTTTTTCTTCTTCTACAGCACGATATACTTCAACTTCTGCTAAACTAAGAGGAGTGTTAGATTTATTTAATTCAATTTTTACATATCGTGCATTAACTCCTGAGAATTGAACATCAATTGTTGGTTGATTATTTAAGCTTTCGACATGTTGACGAGTTACTTCCTTACCATCTTTATCTAACAAAATAACATCAAAATCAGATAAACGATCCCCTACATTACTGTCTCCACGATTGTAAATACGAACAGTTCCCACACCTTCTTCTTTTGCTAGATCAACTTTCCACCAAGAATGATCTTGAAAATCTGTATGAGTAACTGAGCGATGGCCGTAGTCATTATCTCGATTGCCGTCAACCGCTCTAGAAGCATCTGCACCATAAGCAGTCGAACTCTGACTTGCAGACTTATGAGCAGCAATATTTTCACCAGCAACTGCAGCAACGCTTGGCTCTGTTGCTTTTACTACATTTGTTTGAAATACAAGGCCAGAACCTAGCAAAAATGTTGCAATGGCAACACCACATACTCCAACACTACGTTTACGAATAGAAAAACGAAATCCTTTATCTTGTTTGTTTTGAGACATAAAAAACTCCTTTTAGATTAATCAAACTACATTTCTTGAACGCGCTTTCTTGAAACGATATTAGTATAACATAAAAACAGATGTGATGCAATCGTTTTCTTAAAAAATATTATTTTTTTATTAATCTAGCTTGAATAATTGACCACATATTAATAATTTCACAATTAAATAACAGGCGGTCTATACCAATAAAAACAAGAAAACGAACAGGCTTGAGTCCCTATCAGTTGGGAATCATCACTGTTCGTTTTTGTATATATAATCAAATTCAACTCTTAAATCTATAGCTTAAGAAATTTCTCAACGAAAACCTTTTCATTGTTTTTATCATTTCTTAGATTCAAATTCTGTATAAGCTTCCTGAAGATAAGCATCATAAACTTCTTCATCAGAAATAGTATCAGAAATGAAGCTTCCATTGCTGGTTCGTTCTGACAAATTCAAATCTTGTAATCGACTTTCATAGATCGTTCCTTTATTAGATTGGATAACTAGAGTTTGTTCCCCATCTTCTACTTCTGTACTAAAGAGATCTCCGATAAATCCTTGTTCTGCCACCGCTCCAGCCGAAAAGACGCGATGTGGTTTACTCTTTAATTCTCTAAGGACCTGAAGACCACGATTAGCACGACTGGTTGCTGGAATTTCCTCGATCGAAACGCGCTTAAGACTTCCACGATGCGTCAAAAGATAGAAAGATGAAGTGTTGCAGATAAAGGCTGCTTGTATCACATCATCTGCTTTGAGATTCATGGCTTTGACACCTGCAGCCTTGGCACCGATGACTGGAACCTCTTCGATGTTAAAGCGTAAGGCATAACCGTTTCGACTAATCAAGAGAACATCATCCAGTTTAATCGGAGCTACTGCTACAATCTGGTCACTATCGTCTTTCAACTTAGCATATTTGACAGATTTAGAACGGTAGGTTCTCCATGGAGAGAATTCTTTTCGTTCGACACGTTTGATTTGTCCAAGGCGAGTCGCTGCAAAGTAAGTTGTCGCATCATCAAACTGATCCACAACTTCTACATAGATCACTTCTTCGTTGGTTTCAAAGTTTGTAATAGACTGGCTTAGATGTTCTCCGATATCCTTCCAACGAATATCTGCCAACTCATGGATTGGTCTATAGATGACATTTCCAAGAGTTGTAAAGATTAAGAGATGCTGGGTAGTTTTGACAGATTGAACGAATAGCAATCGGTCGTCGTCCCGTTTACCAATTTCTTCAAGTGTTGAAGCTGCAAAGGAACGAGGGCTAGTACGTTTGATATAGCCAGCCTTCGTCACGCTGACGTAAGTATCTTCTTCAGCGATAAGACTAGCTGTATCAATCTCAATCACTTTTGCTGTATCTTCTAAAGTACTCAAACGTGGAGTCGCAAATTTCTTCTTGACTTCACGGAGTTCTTTCTTCATGAGATTGTACATGGTTCGTTCGTCACCGATGATAGCCGCAAGCATAGCAATCTTTTCACGAAGTTCTGCTTCTTCTTCTTGCAAGACAACAACGTCTGTATTGGTCAAACGATACAATTGCAAGGTAACAATGGCCTCAGCCTGTTCTTCTGTAAAATCATAGCTGACCTTGAGGTTTTCCTTAGCGTCAGCCTTGTTCTCAGAAGCACGGATAAGGGCAATAACTTCATCCAGGATAGAGATGACACGAATCAAACCTTCCACGATATGGAGACGTTTTTCAGCCTTTTCCTTGTCAAAGCGAGAACGCGCCAAGATCACTTCACGACGGTGGGCAATATAGCTAGACAAGATTGGTACAATCCCAACCTGACGAGGTGTGAAATTGTCAATCGCAACCATGTTGAAGTTGTAATTGATTTGCAAGTCAGTATACTTGAAAAGGTAGTTGAGAACGAGCTCCGTGTTCGCATCTTTCTTCAGTTCAATTGCGATACGAAGACCATCACGGTCAGACTCATCCCGAACCTCAGCAATACCTGCCACCTTGTTATTGACACGGACTTCATCGATTTTCTTGACCAAGTTAGCTTTATTGATTTCGTAGGGGATCTCAGTGATAACGATTTGTTCCTTACCACCTTTAAGCTTCTCAATTTCCGTCTTAGAACGAACAACCACGCGCCCTTTACCAGTTTCATAGGCTTTTTTAATCTCATCACGACCTTGGATGATAGCTCCCGTAGGGAAGTCTGGTCCAGGCAAGAATTCCATCAACTTATCAACCTTGGCAGTCGGATGGTCAATCATATAAACCGTAGCATCAATGACCTCAGCCAAATTATGCGGTGGAATATCTGTGGCATAACCAGCTGAAATCCCAGTTGAACCATTAACTAAAAGGTTTGGAAATGCTGCTGGTAAGACAGTTGGCTCTTTCTCCGTATCGTCAAAGTTCCAAGCAAAAGGAACTGTCTTTTTATCGATATCCTGAAGGAGGTAGCCTGCAATCTCAGACAAACGAGCCTCAGTATAACGCATAGCCGCAGGCGGATCTCCATCCATTGAACCATTATTACCGTGCATTTCAACTAGAATCTCACGGTTTTTCCAGTCCTGGGACATACGAACCATAGCATCATAGATAGAAGAATCCCCGTGTGGGTGGAAATTCCCCATGATATTACCGACAGACTTGGCCGACTTACGGTAGCTCTTGTCAAAAGTATTGCCATCTTTATTCATCGAATAAAGAATACGACGTTGAACCGGCTTCAATCCATCACGAATGTCTGGCAAAGCCCGGTCTTGAATGATGTACTTGGAGTAGCGACCAAAGCGCTCTCCCATGATGTCCTCCAAGGACATATTTTGGATATTACTCATATAAGATACAAAGGGACGATTCGGCTTGCCGAAAATTTCTGTAGAAAAATAGGAAATCGATGCAGAGTTCAATGAACCCTAGACGATTTATCTTTTTCCTAAGTCTTAGTCCCGTGTTCAGTTACCTCTAGTAACCAAATTATCCTTTCTGTAGTTTAAAATACGTTTTAAAAGATACGTCAGGAGTTTTCACACAGCATTTAGGGCGTGTTCAACTCCTTTCAAAGAATGTAGAGTAGATTTTATAGAAAGGGTGTTTAGTTACTATAAATAACCAAACTATCCTTCTGTAGTTTAAAGTTATGAATTATTTTCTTTATTTACTTAGTACTTTGAAGTTTTTCCTTAGCATACTCAATCATCTTCTCCGCCACTTCTTTATCGTAGTCAAAGCCCATCTTTTGGGCAAGTCTTTGAGCTTCTTGGTGGAAAAGTTGCATCGTAGCCAATAAAGATTGAATGATTTTGTCTAAACTTAAGAAATCAAGCAGATTTGAGAATTCTTTCTCCTTCTCAGCAGGCAAGTAGTTAAAGAGGTACTTGTAGTTCTTACCGATGTCGACTGCTCCTCTATCTCTTGCGACCTGCCAAGCTAAGATTTCCAGAAGTTCTTGCTGACAAATACCGTAGAGATGGTCAGTCGAATAGATGACTTGCTTACGACAAATTCCTTTGACCACGTAGGCTGACACCCACCAAAATTCATTACAAGATTTTTCAAAATCCGTCTCAGTAGCTGGGGTTATCCAGTAACGCTCTGGACTTGGAGAATAGGTCTCAAACAAGCCCTTAGTGTCCTCTAGCACCGTGAAATCCGCTTCGCTTTCTACCCACTCTTGAATGTGGTCTTTGGGGCAGAGGGTTAAATCAATCCGATTGCCATCTTCAAATAGCATGAGATAGAGACGACGGTTGCCTAGGATATTATGTTGCTCAATGATACGTGTGCCAAACTTGTCCAACCAAGCAAGGTCACTCGTCAAATTATCTAAGTCGTCCATGACATAAACAACATCATAGTCTTGAAATTCGTCTTTTGGAGCTTGTGAATTTGTCCGCGAACCGGACATGGCGACAGCATCGACCTGTAGCACTTTTGCGGTTTGCAAAATCACATCAAACATCTCGGTTTCAGTTCTCATTGGAATACCTGCCTTTTTAGTGGAAACTCTTGATTCTGTATAGGACATGTCTATAAAGCAGACTGTCTGCTGGAACTTTTTAATTATCAAATTCTTTGACAAATTCCATGCTCAGTTTTTGCATAACTTTTTGCGAAAGTTGATTGAGTAAGGATGTAAAAGAGTAAACTTCTGACAAGCCAGCCTGCTGAAAAGCAAAGTCTAGACAGGCTTGGGCAGCCTCTGTCGCATAACCATCTTGGCTAGTTCAAGCGAATCTGTCAGACCCAGTTTGTTGTCAAGCGTCATTGGCTGTCTCCTTTCATTCAGATTTTCTAAATCCTGTACCAACAGGCTTAAAACTTATTGACCGATAAAATCCATCTGCTTCAGATATTAATTCAATCCGTGTCAAAGGATATTTTTTGTGGATCTCCTCAATCAGCTGCTGTCCCAGACCTTTTCTGCGGTAGGATTTATCAATAATTATTTCAGCTAAAAAGGTCGTCAGCACTTCATCCGTCAGATAACGGGCAAAGCCAAGGATTTTCTGGTCCTCTTCAAGCACCAAGTAATGAGACAGATTTGTTGAAAATAGAGCTGTCACTTTTTCCTCTGTAAAAGAAAGCCATTTTTCACTTTGATAAAGGCTATAAATAGCTTGACAATCTTTTCTGTTTGCAGGTCTGATAATCATCTTCTATTCCTCCAAATCTATCAGGCTTAATTAACACTCCCCACTGCTTCCGTTACCTTCATAGCAGGTTTGCGTTTTTTGTAGCGGCTGCGGATGGTGTTGAGGTGGTCGCGGAGATTGACCACGTGAGTTCTTTCAGGATAAGCGTAGGCGTTGATTGCAGTAAAATCCACAAGAAAGTCATAGATTTCTTGTAGTTTTGCACAGCCTTCCTTGTTTTGACTAGGTGCCTTGCCTTTTTTGCTCAGCCAAGCGCTCCTTATAGGCTTTTTCAAACTAAGCCTGCGCTTTTGTCAAGGTTTCTACATGAGTTGTCAAATTTAGGGTTGCAAGAGGAGTTTGGTAGTCCGTATCTTTTAGCTCCTTGAGTAAATGGTTAATAGCTTCTGTCTCTTTCTCGTAGCTCATACTCGTTAGCCCAGCATAATTTTTGAAAAATTTGCTGAGTTTTTCGTAAGCTTCCTTGCTACCTGCCAAGCCAAGACTTTTAACAATTCCTGCTGGCAAATACCGTAGAGATGGTCCGCCGCATAGATGACTTGCTTACGACAAATTCCTTTGACCACGTAAGCCGACACCCACCAAAATTCATTGCAGGATGCTGTAAATTCCTCTTCTGAGGGTGGAGCAGTCCAGTAGAGCTTAGGATTAGGCAGATACGATTCAAACAAACCTTTTTCGTCTTTTAAAACTGTGAATCCTGCCTCACTATCCACCCACTCGTTGATATGATCTTTAGGACAGAGGGTTAAATCAATGCGGTTACCATCTTCAAAAAGCATGAGGTAAAGACGACGATGTCCAAGAGTAACCTCTTGCTCTATGATTCGTTTGCCGAACTGGTCCAGCCAAGATAAATCTGAAATAGTCTCTTAAAAATTCTCAACGACATAGACCACATCGTAATCTTGAAATTCATCTGTTTGAACCTTTTGATTTGTACGTGAACCAGATAGTGCCACAGCATCAACCTGTAACTTTTTAGCTATTTCTAAAATCAGTCCAAGTATTTCCTGGTCAGTTCTCATGTGGTTCTTCCTCAGTGGTCTCTATGTTCTGAATAACAGCATCTTCATTTCTTTGCTGAAGAAGCTTCTGAACTCGTTTTCTTTCTAGCTCTCCAACTATAAATTGAATGATAGAACTAATTCCAAAAAATGGTAATAGAAACAGAATTCCCATTTCTTCAGTCAGCATTAAAAAGAGGAAGTTAACAATCGAAAATATTGCTAAAAACCAGGCATTCACTCTTAGAAGATTTGAATATGCACTAGGATAATGCTTGAGATGTTTCATACTTTTATAAACGCCTGTGAAACCAAAAGCTAAGCTAACTGGTGTGAAAATATAAAAGTCAAAAACATAGAAGAGCAAACCTGCATAAGGATAAGACCTAAATGGATTATCAAATAAAAAGACACTTGCAGTTACTATGGTTAATAGTAAAAATTCAAGAAAGCGAATTGTCTCAGGTTTTCCTGGTTTAGCAATCATATACGTAACTACACATAGAACCAGGACAATCACAAGAAAAGGAGTTTCGGACAATATACTTATCATGATTTATACCTCTTTTAGAGATCTAAAATTAAGAACTATAGACGATTTTTCAGATCAATCCTTGAGACTGACGCCATTTATCATAGGTTTCAATGTCTGTTTTGACCATATTCATACAAAGTCCTACAACAGCCATATCATCCAAGTAGCCTGCTAACGGAATAAAATCTGGAATAATGTCAATTGGGGAAAGGAAATAAATAAGTGCGCTTAAAACGGCTAAAATAGTTCCATAAGGAACCGTTGTGTATTTCCCTTGAGCATAATTTTTCACTAAAGAAATCATGACTGGGATCATTGTAAATTTCTTACCAACCAATGGCATCTCTTTAATTTTTTGCTCCAAACGGTACAAAAAATCATCTAATTCATCTTTATCGTTTAATAAGGCCTCAGATTGCGCATAGCCACTTTCAAGAGCTTCTTTTACTTGCTCTTCACTAATATTTTCAGACATATCTTGTCCTCCATTTGTATTTCTTGACAGTTTTTAAAACACAGTCGCTTCTTCCAGCGTAAACTTGACATTGTCTTCGATCCACTTACGGCGTGGTTCAACCTTATCTCCCATAAGGACATTGACACGACGTTCTGCGCGTGCCAGGTCTTCGATCGTAACACGGATGAGGGTGCGTGTCTCAGGATTCATGGTTGTTTCCCAGAGTTGGTCCGCATTCATTTCACCAAGACCTTTGTAGCGTTGGAGGGTAGCACCTTTACCGAATTGCTTACGTAGTTCTTCTAGTTCCCCGTCCGTCCATGCGTAGGCTACTTCCTCTTTCTTACCTTTACCTTTTGACATCTTGTAAAGAGGTGGAAGGGCGATATAGACATGTCCAGCTTCGACTAGTGGACGCATATAGCGATAAAAGAAGGTTAAGAGAAGAGTTTGGATGTGAGCACCGTCGGTATCCGCATCGGTCATGATAATGATCTTGTCATAGTTGGTATCTTCAAGAGAGAAATCTGCCCCTACACCAGCACCAATAGTATAAATCATGGTGTTGATTTCTTCATTTTTCAGGATATCCGCCATCTTAGCCTTGGCTGTATTAATAACCTTACCTCGAAGAGGCAAGATAGCCTGGAATTTACGGTCACGGCCTTGCTTAGCAGAACCACCGGCAGAATCTCCTTCGACTAGGTAAAGTTCATTCTTAGCTGGATTTTTAGACTGGGCTGGGGTTAATTTCCCAGAAAGCAAACCCTTGTCTTTCTTATTCTTCTTGCCATTACGACTCTCGTCACGCGCCTTACGTGCTGCTTCACGGGCATCACGCGCCTTGATAGCCTTACGAATGAGATTAGAAGCTAATTCTCCATTTTCCATGAGGAAGAAAGTCAACTTATCAGCTACAATCCCATCTACGACAGGACGAGCAAGGGGACTTCCTAGTTTATCCTTAGTCTGTCCTTCAAACTGCAAGTGTTCTTCAGGAACTAAAATAGAAAGAACGGCTGCTAGTCCTTCACGGTAATCTGAACCTTCAAGATTTTTATCTTTTTCCTTGAGAAGACCTGTCTTACGCGCATAGTCATTCATGACTTTGGTAATGGCAGACTTAAGCCCTGTCTCATGCGTTCCACCGTCCTTAGTGCGAACATTATTGACAAAGGACAGGATGTTATCTGAAAATCCATCGTTATACTGGAGGGCTACTTCCACTTGGAAACCATTGTCTTCGCCTTCAAAGTAGAGAACTGGTGTCAAGGTTTCCTTGTCTTCGTTGAGGTAGGAAACAAAGTCCTGCACCCCATTCTCATAATGGAATTCAATTGCTTCATCTGTTCGTTTGTCCGTTAATGACAAGGTTACATTTTTCAAGAGAAAGGCTGACTCATTGAGACGTTCTGAAATGGTATTGTACTTGAAGTCTGTCGTAGAAAAGATAGTAGCATCCGGCATAAAAGTCACTTTGGTACCTGTTTTAGACTTAGGTGCTGTTCCAACCTTTTCAAGAGTTGTTACTGGCTTTCCACCATTCTCAAAACGTTGCTTGTAGACTGCACCATCACGCGTAATTTCCACTTCCAGCCAACTAGAGAGGGCATTCACGACAGAAGATCCAACCCCGTGGAGACCACCAGAAGTCTTGTAACCACCTTGTCCGAATTTTCCTCCGGCATGAAGGATGGTAAAAATCACCTCAACTGTTGGAATTCCCATAGCGTGCATTCCCGTTGGCATCCCACGTCCGTGGTCTTGAACCGTTAAACTCCCGTCTTTATTAATCGTTACGTCAATACGATCACCAAATCCAGACAGAGCTTCGTCAACCGCATTATCTACGATTTCCCAGACTAGGTGATGTAGCCCAGCACCGTCAGTCGATCCAATATACATCCCTGGACGTTTACGGACCGCATCCAACCCTTCTAGCACCTGAATGGCGTCATCATTATAATTGTTAATATTGATTTCCTTTTTTGACACAAGGAACCTCCTATTTGTTCATCTTTTCTATTTTACAGGTTTTCTAAGGATTTTGCAAAATTTTCAAGTTAAAAGCCTATTCACAAGTCCTATTTAGTAAAAAAATCACTCATTCCCGCCCTAAAAAAAGAAACCAAGACGAGAGTCGAGTCTACTGAAAAAGCAGCTCTCTTACTTTTAATGAAATGAAAACCGAGGAATCACTCATCACTTTGAGCGAATTCCTCGGTTATTTTTTATTTATTAGGGTCATAATTCGTTTCATATTGACCACAAAGATGCTTGTGGCTGCCTGTAACTCCATGTTGAAAAGACCCGATGCCCTTGCGACATCAAAGCCATGTCTCTGTTTTAGTTCGGCATTCTTCGCTTCAATTTTATAGCGATGTCTGGCCATTTCTTTAAAATAAGGTGTTTCCTGAAATTTCTTCTGGAAAAGATGGTCGTCACTCTTAATGACTATTGAATAGGTTTTAGATTTTGCCCCCTCCGTATAACACCC
>NZ_JAPVZO010000026.1:0-34643 GCF_041432445.1 Streptococcus sp. 27098_8_69
TTCTACAAGACCTACGTTCAAACTGGAGAAGTTCTGACGATTACTAATCCAATGACTGTTAAGAAGGAATTGGGTCAAACAGGTGGTAAGTATGAGAATACAGCCTACCAAATTGATTTTGGAATGGCCTATGTAACTGAAACAGTAGTCAATAATGTTCCAAAGATTGAACCGAAGAAAGATGTAGTGATCGACCATTTAAGCAAGGAAAGTTTAGATGGAAAAGAGGTCAAGATGAATCAAACATTTAATTATAAATTAGTTGGTTCCTTGATTCCAAAAGATCGCTCAGAACAGTTGTTTGAGTATAAATTTAGCGATGATTACGATGAAACACATGATGATTATCAGAGTGTTTATCAAGTGTTTGCGGCTGTAGATTTTGAAACAAGTGATGGTCAAAAATTCAAAGCTGGTGATGAATTAACTAAGTTTACAAGTCAAGTAGTAGACAAGGCTAAAGGTAAAGTAGATATTAGCTTTGATGATACTTTCTTGAAGTCAATTTTAGAGACATCAGAGTTTCAAGTAGAAGTATATCTACAAATGACACGTATTCAGTCAGGAACAGTAGAAAATACTTACTATCATACGGTTAATGGTGTGGAAGTTGTTTCCAATACGGTTGTGACTCATACTCCAGAAGAACCAAAACCGGAAGAACCGAAAAATGAAGAGCCAAAACCGGAACCAAAGCCAGAGCCAAAACCGGAACCAAAGCCAGAGCCAAAACCGGAACCAAAACCAGAGCCAAAAACTCCTGAAGAACATCCGCAACAACCAGTAACTCAGCCAGAACGAAGCTTGCCTTCAACAGGGGAGAAGGATTCTGCAGATTTACTATTAGCTGCTCTAGCAATGGGAAGTGTTGCTACAGGCTTGCTTTACAGCAAGCGCAAGAAAAAAGAGGCTTAGAATACTCTAGGAACCTTTGAAATAAGCTATTTTTATGGTATAATAACGGTAAGTCGTGGAGGAGTAGGATAATGAAATTTGGGAATGATTTTTCCTGGCTGTGGGTAGCTATCATTAGGATTTTTACAGCTCCCTTTTATATCGTTCTTTGGTGTATTAATGTTGTAAAATCCACTATTGGTATGTTTATTCTTTGGGTTATAGCTAAAATATGTATAACAATCGTATTGATTGGGGGAATGGCAATCATTCATCATCTATTCAATTTCCCAAGCGAAAACATAATTGATAATATTTTTGGATGGTATACACCGCATATTTTAGGAATGTCCCATGATTCACTTATTACTGCTGGTCAAGTGGTTGATGCTCCAAAAGGAGGAGGGTTATTTTTCCCATATCCGAATTTTGAAGTTCCAATTATTATTGGCCTCAGTATTCTAGTAGCTACTGTTCGGACGATTTATCGTGAAGAATTTGAAGAATTATAAAAATAGTATTGTGTTTGGCACTGTAGAAATCTCTGCAGTGCCTTTTGTTATAAAAATAAAATTAAAAGAGGTAAAACAAAATGGAACTCATTACAAAAATTATTACTGGTCTAGGTGCACTCGGAACAGTTACAGGTCTTATTTGGATCTGGAATGGTTCATATGACTTTCTCCAAGGAAGAAAGAATCATGATAAGCAAAGGAAAGATGAAGGTTCTGATTCTATGACTCATGGTGCATTTCTGGCCATATCTTCTGCGGGAATTTCAGCCGCTATCGTTGCAGCACTATCTCTAATAAAATTTTAGGAGTAGCCTATGAATTTAGATATTAGAGAGCTAACAAGCTCTCTTTCTAGTTATAGCTCTGCTACAAATCAAGCTGTAAATATGATGGCTGATGCAGTCAGACCTATTGGTTATATCCTTTTAGCTCTTTTTTTCTGGTTTGAAATGGTATCATGGACGCAAATGGTAAAGTCGAGGGGAGGTGCATTAACACAGAAGATTTGGTTAGAGGCTTTAATGAAATATTTATTTGCTTTAATCATGATCTCTGCCTCATCTCAAATTTGTGATGCCATTCTGGAATTACTTAATATTGTTGTGAAAGTGATTGCTCATGTAACACCTACCGTTAAAACAACCATTGATTCTAATATTTCTGGTGGGAAAGGAATGATTGAAAAAGCTATCATTACCTTAGTCGGAAAAGCTGTAAGTGGAGTGGCTAACATAATTTTAGGGATTATTGTTTTCCTACGTTACTTGGATTTGTATATGCTTAAAGCTATAGCTCCATTGTTAGTAGCGTTCTTTATGATGGACTCGTTACGATCTGTTACGATTAATTTCTTGAAATACTTTGCGGCCTCTGCCCTTATTGGTGTCATCCTAATTATTGTTTCTGTTGTATATGATTCGATTGTTGCAGCAGATATCCTAAAGGTTACGACTGGTTCCAGTGATTCATGGGGAACAGCCTTTGCTTCAATTGCCAAGGGGGTTATCTATATTTTTGTTATGGTTGGGTCTAGTCGAAAAGCCAAGCAACTTTTAGGAGTGTAATCCATGTCTAGAAAAATTAGAATGGATCGATGTTATTTTGTGTGAAAGGAAACTAATTGAAAAAAATTGGATCAGAATTTTTAAGAGAATTTGAAACAGAGGACAGACCTATTTTATTTGGATTAACAGGTAGAATGATTGTTCTCTATGTATGTTTGGTAATAGCTGTTTCAGGTTCAATTACGATATACTTCTTTGGTTTACCTGATTGGTACATTTATCTTTGGGATGCTATTTTTGTTCTTCCTGGGGCAATGTACGGTACAGGTATGACCAAGAGAATACGGATTAAAGAAAAAATCAATTTCTTTTTCCGAATTCAACAAAGAAGCTATGAGACAGAATTTGGAAAGGTAGGAATTTATACAAAAGATGAGTTTATTCAAAAGCAAAAGAGAAAAACTAGAAAACGCAGAAAAGAAAAGAATTGAGCGCTTGCGTCGTCAGATGAAACCTACGACACAAAATACAATCAATTATACACTTCTACATGAAGATGGATTGATGCACATTGCTCGTGAGAAGTATTCTCGTAGCTTCATGCTGGGGGATGCTTCTTACTCAACTGCTCAACAAGATGAAAAAGAGAGCATCATCGATACAACGATGGATGCTCTTAATTCACTGGATGAGGGCAGTAACTATCAACTCTTAGTAATTAACCGTAGAGTATCGGATAATTCCTTGCAGAATATCTTGTTTGAAGAAACAAACGATGGCTACGATGACTATCGAGAAGAGTTAAACGAGATGATTAAGGAGCGATTTACGACACACGCTAACAACTTTGAGGTACATAAGTATGTGACCATTTCAACGAACGCTGATGATCGAAAACAGGCTCAGTTGTTACTACAAGATATTGGAGTTTCACTAGGAACACAATTTCAGGAATCGGATATTACATTTAAGGAAATGAATGGTTTGGATCGTCTAAAGGTCTTTTCAGAACTATTACGAGGAAACCCGTATGTCAATTTTGATTATCGAGAAATTGCTCTATCTGGATTATCAACTAAATCATTTATCGCTCCGAACCGAATTGAGTTTCAAGAAAAACGGATGATTATTGATGATAGTTGGGCCAAGGTACTCTATGCCCACCGATATCCTAACTGGATGTCTGATCGTCTCATTCGTGATTTAACGACACTGGGATTTGAACTAGCCATTACTATCCATGCAGAGCCCTATGAGAATGTTGAAATCTTAGAAAAGATTAACGATGCAGAAATGGATGCTGAAATTGGGAAGCTACGTTCTAAACGTAAGGCTGCTCAATCTGGTATCTTTGATGATGCAGTGGTTGCTGGTCGTGACCAAGAAATCTCAGAAGCTACCAAGAAGTGGCGAGATGAGATTACTGAGTATGATCAGAAAATCTTTTCTGGCTTGATTGCAGTGTATTTTAAGGCAGATAGCCAGGAGGAACTACAACGTAATGAGCAGAAGATTAAGCGTGCTGGACGGAAGCTAGGGGTAGAATTTGAAGACCTCTATTATTACCAGGAAGAGGCTTTAAATACGATTCTACCTATCGGTGAGTGCTTCTTGAATGTGAAGAAGAATTTCATGAGAAAGATGACAACAGCTAATATTGCTACACAAGTTCCTTTTACTAACGTGGATTTGAAGTCTGACAGCTCACTTGCTCGCTACTATGGACAAAATCAGTTATCGAATAATATCATTACACTGGATCGAAAACGTGATCTGAATACGGGTTCAGGTGTTGTGCTCGGTTCCTCTGGATCTGGTAAATCTACTACGATTAAGGGTGGAGAGGTAATTCCGACTTTGCTGAAATATCCAGAAGATCGAGTAATCATTGTGGATCCCGAAGATGAATATTCTGATATTGGTCGTGCTTTCGGTGCTCAGATGGTGGATATTTCGATTGGTTCTAAAACACATATCAATCTCTTAGATCTACCAGATCTGGATCGTTTGGACGATGAGGATGACGATCCGATTGGAGATAAAGCAAACTTGTTGATGGGATTATTTGAATCGATTCTATCTGAGGTAACAGATGCACAGATTGGGATTATTGACCGGGTAACAGGTGTGACTTATGAGCGCTATTTGACAGATGATTTCACTCCAACGCTAAAAGAATGGCACCAGGTATTGAAGGAACAACCAGAGCCAGAAGCTCAAGATTTAGCTTTAGCGGTAGAAACCTATACAACTGGTTCTCAAGATATTTTTGCTCACAAAACAAACGTGGATCTTAATCATCGCTTTGTTATCTTTAATCTGAAGAAGTTGTCTCACAAGTTGAAGCCGTTCGCATTGATGGTTATTCAGGATTATATCTGGAATCAAATTGTAGAGAATCAAGGGAAATGTACTACGTGGGTTTACTTTGATGAGATGCAGATTCTATTTAAAAATAAGGCCCAAGCAGACTTCTTTACTACGTTATATTCACGTATTCGGAAATACGGTGCGATTCCAACAGGAATTACACAGAACGTAGAAACGTTAGCTGCTGTTGAAGAAGGTCGGAAATTGCTGTCAAACAGTGAGTTCATGATTTTGCTCAAACAAAAACCCCAGGATTTGGCTATCTTAAAAGAGATTGTTAACTTGACTGACAAACAGATTCGCTACTTGGCTCGGCCAAAAGCTAAAGGTACTGGCTTAATTGTAGCAGGGCCAGTTGTAGTGCCATTTGAAAATCCAATACCTAAGAATACTAAGTTATATAACTTAGTCGCAACAGACGCTTAGGAGTCTCATTATGGATCAGGAGAAAGGCAGACCAAAAACAATCGGTCATAAGATAGATCAGAAGCTGGAAACAGTCCGGAAGAATTACCGCACTGTTCAACAAGATAGTGCTTTGCGAATGAAAGAACTAAAGTCACAATCACGTTCTACGAATCGCATCGTTAAGAATGCTCATAAACAATTTAGAGCTTCAAGAGCCAAAGTCAAAAAAATTCAAAAAGAGTATAAGAATATCCAGAAACAGGGAAGAAAGCTTCGGAAAGAAGGGAAGGATCTTCGTCCAGAAGAAATCAAGAAGCAGGCTTTTCTTAATCAGGAATTGGATAAAGCAAAGCTAGAGAAAAAAGTTTCTAAAAAAACTTATAAAGTTGCTCAAGAGGCTAACGGTGGATCACGGAAGAAGAAGTTTCTTCGTGCGGCCAAACAATCTGTAGAACGAGTTGCTAATCAACAGGCTAGTTCTACAGCTCATCAGGATGATACCCTTTCAGATATAGCAAGAGCTAAATATCGGTATCAGGATATTCAGATTCAAGGGAAACGGATTAAAACGATTGGGAAATATAGCGGTAAGCTTGGTCAAGGAGTAGTTAAATCAAGCTACAGTCTAGGAAATAGATTCTACAATAAGGCTAAAGGGAGAGGCTTCACTCGAACCCCAAGAGAATTTTCTTGGGAAGGGAAGTTATCTCGACAGATACAGGCTTATAGAAAGCGCTTAGCTGCATCTAAGATAGGGAAGGCTGCTAAGAAGGCTAGAAAAGTTTATCGTTTTGGATCTAAACCGATTAAAGCTATTATCAAAAATCCATTTAGCTTAAAGGCTTATCTGATTGCTTTTGGTCTGCTTTTGTTTCTGGCAATACTTGGTATTGGTAGTTCAGGAATTACCCGTCAAGATGAGTTTGATATGAATGATACCTGGTTGTATCTTTCAAAATTGGATCGTGAAAAATCGAATGATAAGGTAGATTATTGGACAAAAATTGATGATCCGCTTTTGTACTTGAATTATAAGTATGATGATATTTCAGATAAACTTCGTATAGACGGGAACAAGTATTTTTCGCAAAATACTCGTGGGAAACTATACTTAGATACCTTATGGAAGAATTTGAATGGGGATAAAGATAATCTTAAAACAATGGAAGATCTTTATACTAAAAATGACCTTTACAAGTTGAGTGAGGATGAGTTAGAAGAGTATAAAGAACTCTTAGAAATTGCTCGAGATAGCGGAAAATATATGTTGCTACAAGAACTAGATAATCCATTTTATACAGAAGATCAACCTGAATCAGAAGCTCCCCTTCAGATTATTGATCGTTTTGGTTATAAAACTACGAAGGAAATCTTTAAGGGTTCTGTTTTGCAGGCCACAGGTGGACAAACTCTATTAGCTGTTTTAGATGGGAAAGTCGAAGTCAATGGTAATGATTTAGAAATTAGTGATGAGAATTCCAAGTTTCTATATAAGAACGTAGATACGATTCGTTATAAAACAGGAGATCATGTTAAATCTGGAGATATCATTGGAAAGGTCGCATCTGAAGGAAATCAAACGGTCTATTATCAAAAACTAGAACCTGACCGCTCAAATAAGAAAGATAAAGATGGTAATGTTGAGAAGAGTTGGACTTATGTCAATGTCGGTTTTTACTTCCAGCGTGTAGAGTACACACAAGCAACGTCTGTTGTGAGTAGTATTGAAACATCTGGAGAGAAAGGAAAACGTGCGAGAGCTTTTGCAGATGCGATTAAAAAGAATATACCGGAGGCAACCGATGAAGGAATTGCAGCTGTTTTGGGAGGATTTGATATTGAGAGTTCCATCACTTTTAAACGTTATGAAACGGACTATCTAACCAATAATCAATTTGATAAGGTTGCTAAAGAGCCAACTGCAGAAAATCTAGTTGGTAACTGGGGAGCCTTTCAAGCTATGTATCCAAATTTACATTTAAATAAAGGAGAGTACATGGTCAATGGTTTACACTATATCGGGATTGGGATTGGTCAGTTTACTGGCCCCCGTGCTCTTGCATTGTGGAATTTTGCAAAAGAGATGAATGGAGATATTTGGTCTGCGGAAGTTCAAACTAAATTTCTATTAGAAGCAGATGATCCAATTAGACGAGAAGCTTTTAAAAGAATTGTAACCTCAACAGGTTCCGTAGAAGCTCTTGCAGAGGACTTTTTGAATGCTTGGCTGGGAGTACCAGGTAATAAGCTTTTAGAACGACAAACTGCAGCTCGTCAATGGTTAAATTTCTTAAAAAATAAAGGAGGAGGTTCAACAGGAGTTTCGAGTCAACAAGTTCCAGCAGAGTATAAGGACAAACTTCCGTATGGACTCCCTACCGATCAAGCAATTCTAGAGGGTCAAGGTTATCCAGGTAATGCCTATGCACTAGGAAATTGTACTTGGTATGTCTATAACCGTTTTGCTCAGATTGGAACTGGAATTTATCCATATTTAGGAAATGCCAATCAATGGGTTGATAGTGGTCAAGCTCAAGGATATGAAATTTCAACGACTCCTAAACCAGGTTCTGCAGTTGTATTCATGAATGGTGTAGCTGGAGCATCACCAATCTATGGCCACGTTGGATTCTGTGAGTATGTCAATAGTGATGGTAGCTTCTTAATGTCAGAAATGAACTTTGCTGGTTTATACCTTACTACTTGGCGAACCTTGACACCACAATCAGGCATCTATTTTGTTACCCCTAAATAAGAAAGGAAAAGAATGTATAATCAAAAGTTAATCAAAATGGTAAAGAGACTCCTTATCGGAGTCGCTGCCGTTTTATGTATTATCCTGGGCTATTCTATTGCTCAAGTACAACAGAATTTGAGACAGAATAGTCAAGTTCAGGAAGAGGCAAAACAGAAACCAGAAGAGAAACAACAGGAACAACTATCTCTTACTGAACAGCAAGTCGAGGACTTTCTAATTGCTTACTATACCAAAAAGGATTTAGAAGAGAATCGTCCACGCTATAAGCCTTTTATGACTGATTCTATGTATCAGGAAACCATTCAAGAAGAACAAAAGCCAGTTAACCAGACCTATAAGGGGTATGTGGTTGACCAATCTTATGAATCAGGCTCTATCTACATTGATAAAACACATAAAGTTGCGTTGGCTCAGATTCAATATTCTAGCACAACCTTAGCAGAAAAAGATAATCGAGATTCTAAGGGGCTTACTGGTATCACTAAGGCTACCATTCGATTGACCTATGTAGAACAATCAGGTAAACTATTGGTCAATAAAATTGAGCCTATTGTCTTGACTGAAGCAAAAGGGCAAAGTATAGGCACTTATTCAGACACTAGCAGTTCAAGTTCGACTTCAGTTTCCTCTTCATCAACCACAACACCTACATCCTCTGAACAAACAACCGCAACCAGTAGTAACCAATAAGGAGAATTGAATGAATAAAAAAATAGAACAACTTGAAGGTAAGCTTGAGAAAATCAGGAGAGAGAAGGAAAAAGCACAACGACAAAAAGAAGAAGCAGATAAAAAAATCAAGAAGTGCATAGGTCAAGAAAAGGATTTGGAAGCACAGCTTTTTGTTGCCCTTTCAGAAGAAAGTGGCTTATCCTATCAGGAAATGAAGGAACTCATTTTTCCAGCACAATCAAGTAACCAAGGAGTGAACCATGTATAAAATTATCAATCAACTGACTAATCAAGAGGAAACTTTTGAGTACCGAGATGATTTGTTATCAAGGCTAGAAATCATCAATGAGCGAATGAAAAGTAATAAAATAAATGGAATCTATCGACTTTATTCTCTTAATCCTGAAGGTGAAATCCTACAAGAGCTTAGTCTTGAAATACCTTTTGTTGGAATCATTGATCAGTTGTTGGAAAATTTTGGTACGAGTGGTGGGAAGAAAAAGAGAGGTTTTCTTCATTTTTTAGCAAAACATAAAGAAAAGAAGTCCTCGCAAGATATACCAGAACCTCAACCCCAACCCGAGTTCCAACCAGAACCAGATCCTGAACTAGAAGATCTAACGGTAAAGAAAGAGGCGAATATGGCTCGTCAAAGAATTGCTGAGCTAGTTTCTCAGAAGCCTAAAGATGAGGTTAGAGAGGAAGTGCCTTTGGAAGATAAAATTACCTATTCTTCTAGTGAATGGACTACAGATCATTTCAGTAGATTAGATGAAAATGAGGAAGAACGAGTAGAACCTTCACAAGATGAAAATACACAGGATGCAGCTACAGAAGAAGTAGCACCAGTTGTTGCTACATTTAGTCAGGAAGAGAATAAAACGCTTCCTGATCAAAAGGCTGAACCTTCCTTCTCTCTTTCTCATGCGACTACAGTAAATGTGCCTTCAGAGGTTATTGATAGCTTTGAGGCTCAGACGGTTACTTATAAGCAATCTATTAAAAATAAAATCAAATCCAACGAAGATTTTATCAAGGAAGCCAATGAGGAAATTGCTCAGTGTCAAAAAAGGATCGATGAGTTGCAACAACAGATTCTTGCGAAAGACTCTCAAGCTTCTCAATTGAAGGATCTTTATTTCAAAATTGAAGAGGTGAGCTAAAATGGAACAAGAACAAGTGGTAGCCCAATTAGGACGGGCAACTCTTGTGACAGGAGAGGTAATCTTAAAAGGACTCTTCTTGGTGAGCTCTAAAGCAGTTGAAATTTATCAAGCCAGAGGGGAGAATGTAGTCTTTACTGGTGATACAGACTGGAATAAATTCATGGCAACAGCAGATGCTAAAGAAGTCCAGCAATTACTACATAATGAAGTCAATCTCGAGGCAGTTCGAAAAGAACTGGGCCAATACGGGATTGGCTTTTCTTTTTATACTCATCCAGATGGGAAGACAACTCTTGCTTTTAATGCAAAAGATAAAGGTGTTGTCGAACAAGCCTTTAAGGATGTCCTAGAAGGAATCACAAGAGATCCGAAAGGATTCAATGAGCGAAACCTTAAAAATGGAAAAACGACTTCTTTTGAGGAAAAATTGAAACATTTTAAAGCAGTTGAACAAGAGAAAATTAACTCTCTTCAGGTAAACATTCATACTAAGGAGTTTGTTCTTCCAGAAAATATCGAACCACAGATTGGAGGGAAAATAAAGTGATTACAGTAAAGAAGAAACGGAGATTTAGACCGTATTTGTTGTTAGGAATTGGTCTATTCTACCTCTTTCATTGGCTCTTTAAACTATGGCTGATGGCACCTGATACAGACTCAGTAACGGATGTATTCGGTCTTGAAAAGTTTAACTGGATGAGCGATCATCTGAGCGATAAATCTTGGTTTGATTTTCAATTCACACAAACTTCTTTATTGATAGGAATAAGTGGGTTTCTGATTGCTTTTCTATTGTATATGAGAGTGACAGATACAGGTACATACAGGTATGGGGAGGAACATGGATCAGCTCGCTTTGCAACTAAAGAAGAGTTGATGAGATTCCGAGATGAAGATCCTGAAAAGAATATGATCTTTACTCAAAATAGCCAGATGGGACTATTTAATAACCGATTGAGCTTTGAAAATCAGATTAATAAAAATATTTTGGTGTATGGTGGTACAGGGGATTCAAAGACACGTAGTGCTGTAAAACCAAATATTTTACAAGGAAATTCTAGTTTTGTAACCACAGATACCAAAGGGATTTTGATTCATGAAACAGGGAAGTCTCTTATAGAAAAAGGCTATAAGATGAAGATTTTTGATTTGATTACTTTCTTGAATTCAGATGGTTTCAATGTTTTTAGATATATTCATAATGAAATGGATATAGACCGAGTGGCAGAGGCTATTACAGAGTCTCTCAACAGAAATGGTCATGAGGGAGATCCTTTTTGGCCAGCAGCCAATAAACTCCTGATGCGTTCTCTAATTGGCTATCTTTATTTTGATGGTAAGCTCGATCACTATCTGCCTAATTTAGGGCAGGTTACAGATATGATTCGAGAATTGAGAAGAAATCATCCAGAAGCGGAGAGTCCTGTTGAATTGATGTTTGAAGACCTGGAGAGAAGGAGCCCAGGGAATTATGCTAGTAGGCAGTGGGATCTATTCAATAAAAACTTTGATGGCCAAACACGGGCTTCTGTTTATGCTATCTTTGCAACAACCTTCTCAGTATTTGATCATGAGCAACTAAGAAAGATTATTGAAAAGGATACACTCGAGATTGAAAAATGGAATATTGAGAAAACAGCAGTTTTTATTCATATTCCAGAAGTGGATCCAGCTTACCAGTTCTTATCTGCCCTTCTTTTTAGTACCATTTTTGATGTGCTAATAAAAACTGCAGATGCAGTTATATTAGGTGAGCATCCAACAAAGACCAAGGAAGACTTATTGCATCTACAGGTGTGGGCGGATGAGTTTGGTCAGATTGGGAAGATTCCTAATTTACCACCAATTATCTCAGTTATTCGTTCTCGAGAGATTTCTATCAAGATGATGGTACAATCTCAAAGTCAGATTGAAGTATTATATGGTAAAGAAAATACGAAGACGATTATCAATAACTGTGGTGCTATTCTTTATTTAGGATCCAATGACTTAGACACGCTTAAGTACCTATCTGAGCGATCAGGTAAGCAAACTTTGAATGATCAGAATTATAGTGAGAGCAGAGGAAGAAATGCCAGCAGCTCTAAGCAGAACTCTAAAATTGGTCGAGAACTGTTGACACCGCATGAGGTGGCTACTATTGGAACAACAGAAGCCCTACTCTTCCTATCCAAACAAAATGTCTTTCGAGATCAAAAATTTAACCTGGATACGCATCCAAGAGCCAATCTCCTAAGCAATGGCCCAAACGATGACAATTGGTATCGATACAAGCGCTATTTGAGTGATATTGATGAGTGGAAAGACCAGGTTGGGGAAGAAAATGTTATTCATATTGGGATTAAGGAAGTTGAGGAAGTTCCTCTCAGAGTGAGTTAGAAAGGATAAAGAATGAATACATTACCACAAAAACAATTTAAACGAATGAAGCGTGAAGTTGAGGAGGAGACTGCACGAGGGATTGGTTATTTTGAGGGGATTTTAGAACATATTCCTTCTTATCCCCTATCTGAAGCAGTAAAAGAATTGGCTTTAGCTGGTTGGATTACACCTCATACAGATGTCGTTGATGTCCAAAATATGATTGTTACAGAATCCATAAAATGGATGAATTATCAAGATTTTAAAAAAGTTGCTCCCTATTTATTTTCATATCCTCGAGAGCAAAGAAAGAAAGATTTATTGGTTCGACCAGTGAAGATTTCCAGAGAGTATTTTGAGGAATTGAAGGCCAATGCAGAAGAATTATTTCACTTGGAGCAAGACTTGCTTCAGGTTAATGATCAATTAGATGCTAAGATCCAGGAATTGGAGATGGATCAGCTACCAAATGGCGATCAGGTCATTGGAGTTGATCTAGAAGCTGAGGAGGTATTGTTACTGCGAACTCCAGAAAATGCTCAGGTTGAGGAGTGGGAGGTTCGTAAAGATGGCTTGATTACTGATTATCGTTCCAATCTTTCAGAAGCAGCTCAAATTGTGGATGCTTTGCTTGAAATGAAGAATTCGGAGATTGATACCATTCTCTACGAAGAAGTAATCAACTATTCTAAGAGAACTTGGCCAGATTCGGAACCAATACAACTTCCAGAAAGTATCAAGGAAATGTTGAATCAAGAAGCTAGGCTAGACCCTTCATATTACCAAATAGCACGATTTGAAACATTAAGACAAGCCTATATTTATGGGATGGTTTCACCTAGCTTCCAGGAACATTTCCCTCATTATTCAGATTTCGTTAGGAACTATGTTGAAGATAGGGAAGAATACGAATTTTTCGATTATCGTACAGAAGCAGTCTCTCTAGCTCAAGAAATTTTAGTCTCCCGTTTAGACGATATTAATCAGATTTTAAGTACGAACAATCAGGAGTTAATCGTTCAAGAAGTCACTGGATATTCTCAGGGTGAAAGCTGGGAACTAGCTTATTTACGGGATACAAAGACGGAAGATAGAGAATCTGTTCAGTTCTATCTTGAAAGTGAGATTGGAGCTTGGTATAAGGGGAGTTTAACAGAGTTGGATATTATCCGATTTGATGATATTGATTTAGAGAAAGGATTTAATGGCCATCAGGAAGCAGTCTATCATATCGATGAGAACCTATTAGTTCATGATAAGCTAAAACAAGCTCAACTCCATTTTCCTGATTTAAACCGTTTTGTAGAAGCAGAAGAACTTTAGAGAGAACAGACACAAGATATAGTCGCAGAAAAAGAAGGGCCAGAATTTTCATTGTAGGGAGGTAACAGATGGCATTAAGTAAAGAAGAAGCCAAAAGATTATCTATTATTTCTGTTGCAGAGCAACTAGGCATAGAGTTAAAGCGTACAGGAAGCCATAGTTATACCTGGATAGAGCACGATTCATTTGTGATCGATGCAAGAAAAAATGAATTTCACTGGAATTCAAGAACTGAATTTGGAGATGTCATTCAGTTAGTACAATCCATAAAAGGAGTTTCTTACAAAGAAGCGATGCATTTTTTGGAAACTGGAGAATTTAAGCAAGTTAATGCAGAAGTTCAGATGGCTCCAAAAGAGCCGTTTCACTATAATTTGGAAAGATATGAGCGTCAGGATTTCAGCGCCTCTAGAAGCTATTTGAAGGCACAGAGAGGCCTTTCAGATGATACGATTAACTTCTTTATTAGCCAAGGAAGTATAGCGGAAGCAATCCGAAAAAAGGGAGACTATTTTGAGCCTGTGATTGTCTTTAAGTATAAGGACAACACAGGCTTTTTAGCTGGTGCTAGTCTCCAGGGAATAGTAGAGAATCGAGTGCATTATCCAGAACGTGGGCGCTTAAAACAAATTATGAGAAATTCAGACGGACAACTAGGATTTTCAATCGATATTGGTACTCCTAAACGTTTGGTATTTGCGGAAGCTCCAATCGATTTAATGAGCTACTATGAGCTTCATAAGGATACTCTTCAGGATGTTCGCTTAGTAGCTATGGATGGAATCAAAGATGGTATCATTAGTCGAAGATTTATGGAATTATATGCCGAGATGAACGGTAAATCCTATCAAGTGGATCAGAATGTTGGAAAAACGCTAGAAACTGTAGTTAGAACAACGAATTATTTTAAAGATGGTCAGCATCAGGATATGATTACCTTAGCTGTAGATAATGATGCAGCTGGTTATAGTTTTATCACTCGATTGCAGGAAAAGGGGATTCCAGTACAGATTGCGATTCCCCCTATTATTCAGGCAGACCAGGAGAAGGAAGATTGGAATGATTTCCTGAGGAGAGATAACGAAGCTCCTAAGAATCTGGCGCATGTTTATATAGCAGATGAAAAGTCCTGGCATTACCAGGGTTTTTTTGAGAAGGAAATAGCTCTTGCAAAAGCGCAAGAGCTAACTGCAGAGGATGTAAAAACTTTTGTGTCAGATAGGCAATTGACAAGGGAAGAAGTTCGTCAAGAATATCAAACAATTATTAATCAAGAAAGAGGGAGAAAAAATAGTATGTCGGAATTGCATGAGAATAGTAGTGAGCATGAAGAAGATTTAGTAAACAATCCTCAACAAGCTGATAGAGTACTTATTCAACCGGAAACACAAGCTATAATTGATTCTGGAGAGGTCAAACAATGGGCTAAACATCCAAATATATACTTTGTAAAAGGGCTACGTTTTGTAGCTCTAGAAATGACAGAAGAAGGAAAATTTGAACAATCATCTCAATATCTCCCTAAAACGGAGGAGGAAAAAGAGGTGGTAAACAAGTTACTGTACAAACAAAAAAAGCAAGATGAAGTAGTTCTAGAAGATGATCAGAGTTCTGAATTGAACATAGATACTAGTAATTTATCTCCAGAAGATGCGGAATGGCTAAAGAAAAACTGGAATAATATAGGCTTTTCTGTTCAGTCAACTAGACTCGTTGAAACAACTACAGCTTCAGAAGAAAAAGAAAAGCCTCTTGATAATAATCAAGAGACCAACACTGGGGGCGAACTATTGAATCGCAATTCCAGTTCTTTAGGAGTAGAAACTCCAGGGACAGCACCGCAGCCCGTTGAGAAAAATTCTCAACCTGATTTTCCTGCCAATGTTCATTTTCATTTTACCATCGATGAGGATCGAATGTCAAATAAAACCTTCAGAAAAAACATGCGAGCGTTAAATTTATACGCAAACGCAATGAGGGACTCGGCTCAATGGTATCTAAAAGAAATGTCAGGGACAAGTATCCATTATGTTTATAAGAATCCAGAAGAAAAGCAATTCCAAATTCTAAATGTTAAATTTGACAAGAAAAATTGGATGCACTTAACTGGAGTAACACCCGTATATAATGAGTGGGTAGAACATTTATCTGAGTCATTCGTTGAAGATGTTGCAGCTGGGAAAGGGCATTTCAAAGATTTAAAATTTGCAAATGGAATGTCGGATAAACTAAAAGTTTTGAACTTATTACCTGAGGTGATAGAGTCAGATTCCTTTGTGTTTAACGATCTTTCATCTGTAAAGAAATTTAATAATCTGGATCTTTCAAAAGCAATTAGACCAGAAGATACTGATTTGTTATTGTTATTCAAAGAAAAGGAATTTACTCATGTCCCTGCATCTTTAATGAGAGTGAAGGGGGATTTAAGTAAACAACTGGAAGACATAGATACCGGCACAATTCTCGGTGTCTATAGAGAAAGAGATGGTCAGATTGAACAGCTATCGATTAATGATGAATATGTTAAAGATGGTGGCGAGGAAATGCTATCCGTCTTGAGAAATAAGCAGTATGAAGAGGTTCCTAAAGAATCTGAACAAACAGCTTCAGTAAATACTATAGATAAAACTTCACTTGATTCAGTAACTTTTACTCAAGTTTTGGATACTGTCTATAATTTAGGTGTGCCAGGTGACATCTCAAAAACTCCAGAAGAATTTCATCAAGCATGGAATCAATATCTTGACTATGCGAAGAAGCACAATGATAAATTTGATCAGATTGTTGCAGCTGCTGGGGAAGATAATCTCTTGGATGTAAATTCAAACTTCTATAAAGAATGGCAACAAGATCATGTTTATAAAGATGACTACCATGTTCGTCTTCAATGGTCTGAGGAGCGTCTAGATGGCCCGCAATTGCCCTTTAAAGAAACAGAGCTGATATCTTATCAAGATTTCGCTAAAGAGCTTTACAAGGCTAATCAGAACTTCTATCCGTTACATCAGGAAGGGGTAAAACAAGTGACTGGTGGTCACCCAGAAGCCTACATTTCCCCAACTAAGATCCAGTTTAGTATCTACGCTCCTGACGGTGAACTGATTCAGGATGGCATTCGTTACGATATTGGAGATGAGATTAACCCAATCGTTCATAAAGAAAGACTTGGTACACGAGAAATGCGAGAGCATCCAGAGTTGATGAAGATAGATGGGGCATTATTTAATCAGTATC
This sequence comes from Streptococcus sp. 27098_8_69, assembly GCF_041432445.1. Classification (NCBI taxonomy): domain Bacteria; kingdom Bacillati; phylum Bacillota; class Bacilli; order Lactobacillales; family Streptococcaceae; genus Streptococcus; species Streptococcus sp. 27098_8_69. The sequence goes on from NZ_JAPVZO010000026.1 coordinate 16,706, forward strand.
ATCTGGAGAGATTAGCGAGTGAACTAGATATTTCTCAGTTCAGTTACGCTTTGGAAGATACTCCTTATGCAGATCAACTGTTATCTCAAGTACCTTACGGAGTGTTAGAAAATAGTCCGATTGGTTTTTCGGATAGTAGTCATGATAGTCGTCTAGGATTTATTTCTTTTGATGGAATGGATAGTGTTGAGGTCGAAAATCTATCTGCTTGGTTTGAGAAGTTGGGAGTTAAGGATTCTCCAATGGAACAAGTAGCTCTTGTAGAAAAATGGCAAAAAGAAATTAAAGATTTATCAGAAAGAGTTGAACAAACCATCGAAAATATCCGAGATGAATTTGAAAAAACACAAGTCAAGAATTCACAAAATACACCAGATAATCCATACGAAAAAATTTATCAGTATAACCGAAAAGATGAGAGGGATCGTGATTTGGATGGTGATGGTATTTCCAATTCTGATGAGATGTTGCAAGGAACAGATCCATACAACGGTGCTTCTAACCTTCATAAAAAACAGGAAGATAGAGAAAGAAGGACAGATGTTGAAGCGGAAACTGGAGCTATTATAACCGATGCAATTGCTGCTAAAAGTTCAGAACAAACCATTTCCCAGTTAGTCGCAAATAAAGATACAAAAGCTTTAGCTGAACACTTGAAAGAGGGAATGAAGAACTATTTAGATTCAGAACAGTTTAAATCGTTCTTGGATACGATGAGTAAGTTTCACAACTACTCACTCAACAATATTCATTTGCTGAAGATGCAAAATCCTAATGTTTCTCAAGTTGCTAGTTTCAATAAATGGAAAACAGATTTTGACAGAACAGTTAAAAAGGGTTCAAAAGCTCTGAAAATCTGGGTTCCGTATCAAGTGAAAACTAAGATTTCTGCTAATCAAAATGAGTTGAGTTTTTCTCCATCTGAGAATGAAATGGAAGAGAAGGAAGTCACAGTTACTCGATTCAAGTTAGGGAATGTCTTTGATGTATCTCAAACAGAAGGAAAAGAATTGCCAAAAGCAATTAATGAATTGACTGGAGATGTTAAAGATTATGAAGATTTGTACCGAGCAGCCAAAGCTGTTTCAATGGATAATCAGGTTCCTATCAGTTTTGAAGAAATTAAAAGAGAGAGCACAAATGGTTATTATTCTCCAAATGAAAATCGAATTGTTATTTCAAAAGGCTTAAAGGGTCAAGAACAGATTTTAAAAACCATTTTTCATGAAATGGCTCATGCAGATTTACATAGAGGAAGCAATGCCCAATATGGGGACGACCAATATCGTAAGCAAGAATTACAAGCTGAAAGTGTCGCTTATGTCGTAGCTAATCATTTTGGTTTTGATACGAGTAGCTACAGTTTTGGATATTTGGCTATTTGGGCAAAAGATAAAAATGGTTTTGAAGATATGGTAGAACAACTGCAGGTTGTTCAGAAGGAAGCAAAAAGTTTGATTGATCGGATGGATGCTAAGTTAGAATTAGTGAAAAATAAAACTGTGACGAAAGATAAGTTTGCTGATAAACTCCAACAGGCAAAAGAAAAATCTGAGCAGTTGGGGAATCAAAAGGCGGAAGCTGTAAAGCAGGTGGAAGAAAAAAAGTCCCTGAGCAGTCCTCAATAATGGAGGCATTAGTTCGTAGGAAGAAAAATAAAAAAGGAGAAACAGAAGATGATTGAACATCTAAAACAAGAAACTTTTGATCTTTTAATGGAGATATTTTTTGAGGATGAGGCTACAGATTCGCCAAAAGTGAATGAAGTTAACCAGCACATTTCACGTAAGGAATGTCTCTACATTCTTCGTAGAGATATGCGAATTAAAACAAACTATGAGCTAGAAGAAGTAGAAATGTATCCCATTGCACTTAAAGAAATTGAGGGAATGAGTGATGAACGATTTGAGAAACTAAAAGACGAAATCCTTAAAACGGAGATGGTTGATACAATGGAGCTTCTACTGGAAGACTTAAAAGTTTAGTCAAACTTTTCCCTCGTGATAGAACAAGATTCCTGCTTGCAGGGATTAGGGGATTGGGGATTTCCCCAAAGATTTAAAAAGTCAAGAATAGTCAGGGATGACACCCTGACTAACTTTGACCTTTTTAAAAACAGCATTTGGGTACCCAAGTGCTAATCTTGCCAGAAGAAAAGGGCTCTAAGCCCCTTAAGCAAAATTGCCAGAATAGAGGTGAAGATTTTTTGAAAAATAGAGAAAAGCGAAAACGAATGATTCAGAAAAAAATTCGTTTAACGGAAGAAGAGGCACGGTTTATTTCAACAAAGGTTGCAGAATCTGGAATGACAAATTTTAATGCCTTTGCCCGAATTATGTTGATTATGGGTGAGGTCAAAATCTTAAACTTTGAAGAATTGAGAGAATTGCGTAAGGAAATAAATCGGATAGGGGTCAATATTAATCAGGTCGCAAAAAAGGTAAATGAAGATGACCAGGCTAGCCTAACTGAACTGAGTCAGATTCTTGAATTGCAGAAACATTTGAAAGATACAGTCAGCCAATTTATCCAAAAACAGGAAAATCAAACAAAGGAACAAGAGCGATGGTTGTAACAAAGGTTCTTCAGATAAAGGGTGTAGCTTCTTTAGGACGGTCTACAAAATATATTGAGGATGAAGCAAAGACGGTCGAGCTGACTGATACAAAAAGTTTAAATAATGCTTTACGCTATATCGAGAATCCATCTAAAACGAGTTTTTTAGAACAAGATGAACAGTTTGAATTTCCAGCAGTGGTTAAAGATGGCCGAGTAGTCAAGCAACTGGTATCTACTTATGGAATTACAGACTCTAGCACAGCAACAGAAGAATTTCTTTTGACCAAAAAGAATGCGGCTCAACGAGCAGGGACAAAAGAGCTATCGGATATTCAAAATCCGAATCGAGTGTTGGCTCATCACATCATCCAATCATTTTCTCCTGAAGATGATTTGACTCCACAAGAAATTCATGAGATTGGTCGAAAAACGATTTTAGAATTAACTGGTGGACAACATGAATTTGTCATAGCGACTCACATGGATAAGGGACACATTCATAATCACATTATTTTCAATTCAACTAACTCTGTTACCTTAAACAAATTTCGTTGGCAGAAAAATACTGCTAGAAGTCTATTTAATATTTCCAATAAGTACGCTGACCTAGCTGGAGCTAAAATTCTCAAAGAGAGATTATGGACTAATCGAAAAACGTATCATGCTTACCGAAAGAAAAATTCATTTCGTTATGAAATTAAATCTCGTTTAGATTTCCTTTTAAAACATTCAAGCTCCTTAGAAGATTTCAAGTCTAAGGCACGAGCTTTAAATCTAATAGTTGATACTTCAGGGAAGGAAATAAAATATCGTTTAACTGACCAGGATCAAACAAGAAATGTTCGGGATCGCACATTATCCAAAAAAGGAAATTATTCTTTGGGGAAAATTTCTGAGAGAGTAGTTGGTAACGAGGTGACCTTCTCTGTCGATGAAATTAAATCTGAATATGAAAAAATGGTTGCGGAACGAGAAGATGATTTTGAAATGAGAATCACAGTTGAAGAATGGCAGGTGATGGAAGAAACAAAAAATGGGATCTATCTTGAAATGGAATTTGGGATTAGAAATAAGGGAACAATTCTTATTCCAGCTCATCAGATTGAAAAAGCAGAAGATGGCTCTTATGAAATTTTTATCAGAAAAAATGACTTATACTATTTTGTTAATCCTGAACACGCTGATAAGAATCGTTACATGAAGGGAGAAACAGTCGCTTCCCAGTTGTCGTATGATAATGGAGAAATGATTATCCGAAAAAATCCTAAAATCTCAACTTTGGATCAGCTTGTTCGTGAATATAATTATCTATCTGCTCATGGAGTGACAGAAGGACAGCAATTTGATGAATTGTTAAATCGTTTTGAAGAGGAACTGGAAGAAGTAGATAACTTGCTTGATAAACTAGATCAACGCTTGGGTGAGCTTAATAAAATTCAGTCTGCATTTCTTGCATTGGAATCAAGCGATCCTCAGGAAGTGAAACTAGCTATTGCTATTATGAAAGACTTGAGAGTAGATCCTAGCACTCGCAAATCTGAGATTGATAAACTTGTTAAAGAGGCAACCTTTGAGCGCCAGGCTTTGTATCAAAGGGTAGAAGCAATTACAAAAGATTATAAGCTACATCAAGACATAGAGAAAAATGTGGAGCAGCGTAAGGAAAGAGAAACTTCATTGTAAAAAAATAATTATAAATATAATTATAAACATATTGACAAATATAATTATAATGGTATAATAGAAATATAGAAAAAGGGATGGAGAAATAGAATGAAGATTATCACATTTGCCGCTATTAAAGGCGGTGTTGGGAAAACGACTTTAACTTTTAATTATGGGGAATGGTTGGCTAAGAAAGGTCATAAAGTTCTCTTTATAGATTTAGACCATCAGTGTAATTTGACTCAGTGCTACAATATTTACGAAAGCAAGAATACGATTGCGAATGCCTTCAAAGGAGGTGACGTGGATATTAAGCAAGTCAAGGAAAATATCAGTCTAATTCCAGGATCGGTTCAACTTGATACTGTAGAACGAGATCTGGAGAACAGCGATAAGAAAAATATGCTACTTTATCTTTGGCTAGAGGATAACTACGAAAAGAAGAAGCTGGATCAATTTGACTATATCTTGATTGATTGTAGACCGGACTTTGCGACAGCTACTAAAAATGCTGTTGCGGTCAGTCACGCTATTATTAGTCCCTTGACTCCTTCAGAGTTTGGTTATAATGCTAAGTTCAATCTATCAACTCGATTAGAAGCTTTCAGGAAGGATGTAATCGATTATCGCACTAGAGAGTCATACATTACCGCTGAGTTATATTTTCTAGCAAATATGATTCGACCAAACTATGGATCATCAAGAGAATTACTGGAAGCCCTGGGACTTGAAGCCAAAGAAAAGGGAACAGATAACCTTCTAGGAATTGTACCAGCAAAAGAGTTATTCAATCATTCGACGATTGATAAGGTCTCTATTGCAGATATGAAGGAGAATCCTGAGCTTTATCAAAAACACAAAAAGTTTTTTACTGAGATGGAGCAGACTTTTTCAAAAATTTATGATACAATATAATTATATTTATAAACACAAATACAATTATAAATATAATTAAAAGGAGATTGTTATGGCATTCACACCAAAAGAAAAAGAGATTTCGCAGATTATCGAAGCAACCCACCAACCTGAGCAGATTTCAGAGGTAGCCAACTTTGAAAGTTTTGAACGCAAAAAGCAATTCCAGTTTACATTGAAACCAAGTAATCGGAAAAAATTAGATAAGATTGCTAAAGCAGCCGGAGCAAAGTCTGCATCAGATTATCTTGATAGGTGGCTAGAAAGTTTACAATAAAAGTTGTAGTTATATTTATATTTATGAATATAACTATAAATATAATTACAAATATATTCTAAAATTATTTTAACTCATTGCTTTTGTTGCTAAATGAGTCATATTAGCTATGAGATGATACTACTGTTAACTACCTAAAGTCTGGTTTAATACCAGGCTTTTATTATGCACTGAAATATTTGAACTATTGATACTCAATTAAATCGCTTTTGTATTTTGTAATAATAAATAGGGCATTTATTTTAAGAGATGTCCTATTTTATTCTTGGAACAAAAATAAATTTGATGACTTGTTTTAAAAATCATACAATTTTCATAAGAATTGAAAGGGAAATGAAAAATTGTATGAAACAATTTGATGAATTGAGATTTAGTAGTCAGGAACAAGAAAAGACAAAGCAAAATTTTTTACAGCATATTGCACAGTATGATGAGTCGATAAGCTCCAGTATGAGATCAAAAGGATATCGTTGTAAAAATCAAGCTGAACGTACCGTAGCTTTTACATTTGGAGAAGTGACCTTTTCTAGAAAACGTTGGTATAAGAATGGTGAATGTAGAGTACCAGTTGATGAAATGTTAGGCTTAGAAAAAAATGTACGTCATTCACAGGAACTATTGTATCAAGCTGCGGTTCTAGCTACAAAACTACCCTATCGTCAGGTAGGAGAGACAATTGAGATGGTTTATAATGTAACTGTCACTAAAGATACCGTCAATAAGGTCGTCAAATTAGCCAATCAATTACTAGAAGAAAAGGATGATTATCGATTTTTTAAAGAAGAGAAGAAGATTGAAAAAATTAAAGCAGATATCATCTACATAGAGGGAGATGGTGTATATGTGAAAACATCTGAAGATGGTTCTGAAAAAAAGAATATGGATTTATCACATTTTGTAGTTCATACAGGCTCAAAACAGATTGGCCCAAATCGTTTTGAGCTAGAAAATAAAAAAGAGCTTATCCGATTGGATAATCGCTCAGCTCGTAGAGAATTGTTAGATTTATTGGAAAATGAATATGAAATTACAAACGAGACAATATTAGTTACTAATTCTGACTGTGGCAAGGGATATACTCCACATGTATTTACTGAAATTGCTAAATCATTTAATGTTAAGAGACATGAGCATTTTTGGGACGAATATCACTTGAACAAAGAAATCAAAGAATTTACAAAGTCTTATCCAAGAGAACTGAGAGAAGACTTGTTTCAAGCTATTCGAGAGCACAATAAGAAATTATTAAGGCGTTCACTAGATACTATAGAGTCATTGGTTAATAGTGAAGAAGGACAAGAAAAATTTGAATATTATTCGAGTAGATTCATGAGGAATTTTCAGTATACAAAACCAGCGGAGATGAGAGGACTTCCAAAGTCAGGTATTGGGATTATGGAGAGTCAACATCGAAAAATAACGTATAGAATGAAGCATAGAGGGATGTATTGGACAAGTGAAGGAGGGGTAGCCGTAGCGAATATGATATTGTTAGAGCGTGAAGGGAAATTAAGAGATTTATTTTTTGGGGAATGGAAGAAGGACTATGATAAGTATATTTCATTGGATCATATTAGTGCGGATAGTGTTCGTCCTAAAGATGACTCGAAAGACTACAAACTCCCCCGTTTACATAAAAGTATAGAAAAAATATTTAAGATGAAATAATTTTAGTAAAATTACAGATATAAAAAAGCAAAAATTTCTAGAGAGATTTGGGCTTTTTTGGCATGGAATAATTGACATTTATCCTGATTTTGGTATAATAGAGATATAGAAATAACGAAAAAAAGGAGTTGGAAATGAGCCTCCAACTCCGCAGAGTAACACAAACCTCACTTGTATTACTCAGTCAATTAAAATGATAGCATAAGAAAAAATCATTGTCAAGGGCTGAGCATACAAAACTGTTTAGCCCTTTTGTGTATCTGCATATATTTATATGGGGTTTTGAGATTTCTCAAAAATCACGACACATACTATATAGGAGTTAAGTCTTGACAGGTTTTTAAAAATGGTTTACACTTTATAAAGTTTATTACTTTGAAAAGGTGTGATACTGTGGCTACGGCAACAAAGAAGAAAAAATCAACAGTTAAAAAAAATTTAGTAATCGTGGAGTCGCCTGCAAAGGCTAAAACGATTGAAAAATACCTGGGTAGAAATTATAAGGTTTTAGCCAGTGTTGGTCATATTCGTGATTTGAAAAAATCCAGTATGTCAGTCGATGTAGAAAATAATTATGAACCCCAATATATCAATATTCGTGGGAAAGGTCCTCTGATCAATGACTTGAAAAAAGAAGCTAAAAAAGCCAATAAAGTCTTTCTCGCAAGTGACCCGGATCGCGAAGGAGAAGCAATTTCTTGGCATTTAGCTCATATTCTCAATCTAGATGAAAATGATGCTAACCGTGTTGTTTTCAACGAGATTACCAAGGATGCGGTAAAAAATGCTTTTAAAGAACCTCGTAAGATTGACATGGATTTGGTGGATGCCCAACAAGCTCGTCGTGTTTTGGACCGTTTGGTAGGTTATTCCATTTCACCAATTCTTTGGAAGAAGGTCAAAAAGGGCTTGTCAGCTGGCCGTGTTCAGTCTGTTGCTCTCAAGTTAATCATTGACCGTGAAAATGAGATCAATGCTTTTCAACCAGAAGAATATTGGACTATTGATGGAGTCTTCAAAAAGGGGACTAAGCAATTCCAAGCATCCTTCTATGGAATGAATGGCAAGAAGATGAAATTGACAAGCAATGAAGAGGTCAAAGAAATCTTGTTTCATCTATCCAGCAAAGACTTTACAGTTGATCAGGTAGATAAAAAAGAACGCAAGCGTAACGCTCCACTCCCTTATACTACCTCAACTATGCAGATGGATGCAGCTAATAAAATCAATTTCCGTACTCGAAAGACCATGATGGTTGCCCAGCAACTCTATGAGGGGATTAATATTGGTACGGGCGTCCAAGGTTTGATTACCTATATGCGTACAGACTCGACTCGTATCAGTCCAGTTGCTCAAAATGAAGCTGCAAACTACATTAATGAACGTTTTGGCAGTAAATATTCTAAACATGGCAGCAAGGTAAAGAATGCGACTGGTGCTCAGGATGCCCATGAAGCTATCCGCCCATCAAGTGTCTTTAATACACCTGAAAAGATCGCTAAATACTTAGACAAAGACCAACTTAAGCTTTATACACTTATCTGGAATCGCTTTGTAGCGAGTCAGATGACGGGTGCTATCTTTGATACCATGGCTGTGAAGCTCTCTCAAAATGGAGTTCAGTTTGCAGCGAATGGTAGTCAGGTCAAATTTGACGGTTACTTGGCCATTTACAATGACTCTGATAAGAATAAGATGTTGCCAGATATGGAAGTTGGTGATGTCGTCAAGCAGGTCAATAGTAAACCTGAGCAGCACTTCACTCAACCACCAGCCCGATATTCGGAAGCAACACTGATTAAAACTTTGGAAGAAAACGGAGTCGGTCGCCCATCAACTTATGCACCTACCATTGAAACTATTCAAAAGCGCTATTATGTGCGTTTGGCAGCCAAGCGTTTTGAACCGACAGAGTTGGGAGAAATTGTTAACAAGCTCATCGTTGAATATTTCCCTGATATCGTCAATGTAACCTTTACAGCTGAAATGGAAGGTAAACTGGATGATGTCGAAGTTGGAAAAGAACAGTGGCAACGAGTCATTGATGAATTTTACCAACCCTTCTCTAAAGAGGTTGCCAAAGCCGAAGAGGAAATGGAAAAAATCCAAATCAAGGATGAGCCAGCAGGATTTGATTGTGAAGAGTGTGGCAGTCCGATGGTCATTAAACTTGGTCGTTTTGGTAAGTTTTATGCTTGTAGCAATTTCCCAGATTGCCGTCATACACAAGCAATCGTGAAAGAGATTGGTGTTGAGTGTCCAAGCTGTCATCAAGGTCAAATTATTGAACGAAAAACCAAGCGTAATCGTATCTTTTATGGTTGCAATCGCTATCCAGAGTGTGAATTCACTTCTTGGGATAAGCCTGTTGGACGAGATTGTCCAAAATGTGGCAACTTCCTCATGGAGAAAAAAGTCCGTGGTGGTGGTAAGCAGATTGTTTGTAGCAATGGTGATTACGAAGAAGAAAAAATCAAATAAAAAAATGAGTTCTGAAAGTAAATTTCAGGCTCTTTTTAGTAAAGGCTTGACAAAATTCCTTACTTTGTGGGAAACTAATAGATGATTATTTATAACTAGGAGAAGTTATGCGTATTGTTTATCTGATTATTGGATTTCTGTCATTGGCTCTGGCTATTGTTGGAGTTGTCTTGCCCTTGTTGCCCACGACTCCTTTTCTTTTGTTGTCTATTGCTTGTTTTTCGAGAAGTTCCAAGCGTTTTGAAGATTGGCTTTATCATACCAAACTTTATCAGACTTACGTGGCGGACTTTCGTGAGACCAAGTCTATTGCGCGTGAACGTAAGAAAAAAATTATTGTATCGATTTATATCTTGATGGGAATTTCCATTTATTTTGCCCCTCTTTTACCAGTCAAAATCGGTTTGGGATGTTTAACCATCTTTATCACCTACTATCTTTTCAAGGTTATTCCTGATAAAGAATAACTTTAATAAGTAACGATTTTCCTTGATAAAAACAAAAACATATTCGAAATAATATGATATAATAAATTTAAAGTAATCTTCAAGGAGAATCAAATGATTTACGAATTTTGTGCTGAAAATGTAACCTTGCTTGAAAAAGCTATGCAGGCAGGAGCTCGTCGCATCGAGCTTTGTGACAATCTAGCAGTTGGTGGAACAACTCCAAGCTACGGAGTAACCAAGGCAGCTGTGGAGCTGGCGGCCGACTACGATACTACCATTATGACTATGATTCGTCCACGTGGTGGTGACTTTGTTTACAATGACCTCGAGATTGCTATTATGCTCGAGGATATTCGACTAACTGCTCAAGCAGGAAGCCAAGGTGTCGTCTTTGGTGCCTTAACAGCTGATCAGAAGTTGGACAAGGCCAATCTTGAAAAATTAATTGCTGCATCTAAAGGTATGGAAATTGTTTTCCATATGGCATTTGATGAATTGAGCGACCAAGATCAGTTGGAAGCCATTGACTGGCTCAGCCAAGCTGGAGTGACACGCATTCTGACTCGTGCTGGTGTATCTGGCGATTCTCTAGAGAAACGTTTTGCGCACTATCAAAGAATCCTAGAACACGCTGCAGGAAAAATTGAAATTTTACCTGGTGGGGGGATTGACATGGACAACCGTCAAACCTTTATCAATCAATTAGGTGTGACACAATTACATGGAACAAAGGTTGTCTTTTAAAAAATAGAAAGGAACTGCTAGCTTATGGTAGCAGTTTTCGCTTATGTTTGAAATTTTTAAAGCCTATCAGTTTAATAGTAAAAAGGCTAAAGAGTATGGATTTATAGATAATCAAGGTGTATGGACCTATAGTTCGACTATCTTGCAGGGAGATTTTCTCATGATGGTTACAGTTGAGGATGGGAACTTAAGTTTTCAAGTTTATGACCAAGAAACTGGTGACCTCTATCCTCAAGTTCATATGGAAAGTATGAGAGGTACTTTTGTCGGAAGCGTTCGAGAGGCTTGTTTAGAAGTTCTTTATGGTATTCGAAAGGCTTGTTTTGAGGTACAGGAATTTCTCTGTCCTCAGACCAAGAGAATCATGGCACTCGTTCAAGAAAAGTATGGAAATCAATTGGAATATCTATGGGAGAAATCCTCTGATACAGCTGTTCTGCGCCATGAGGGCAATCAAAAGTGGTATGCTGTTTTGATGAGAATCTCTTGGGATAAGCTTGAAAAGGGGAGAGAAGGACTAGTGGAAGCAGTCAACCTCAAACATGATCAAGTATCTGATTTGTTGGTAAAAAAAGGAATTTATCCAGCCTTTCATATGAACAAGCACTACTGGATAAGTGTGCCACTTGATGACAGTTTATCAGATGAAGAGGTGCTTGAATTGATCGAAAAAAGTTGGAACTTGACCTTGAAAAAGTAATTAGATTTACTTGATTTTTCAAATACTTTCAATTAGCAAAATATTCTTTACTGAAGAAATTTTCAGAAAATATTGGATTTTTTCTTGACATGTGTTTTTTCCTATGCTAAAATACTAAACAAGATATCAAACGAAGGAGAAAGTCAAACATGAAAACAGCTAAGTTTAATCAATTTGCTTTGTTGTTGAGGTACTCGGACTAGTGCAAAAGCATTAGTCCTGTTTGGCTTACCAAGCGGGAGTAAATCAACATCTCGCTTGGAACTCCGAGCGAGATGTTTTTTTAAAACCGAATTTAGAAAAGGGGAAATCTTATGAGAACAGTTGAATTTCTAGATACTAGCCTTCGAGATGGTGAGCAGACACCAGGTGTAAATTTTTCGATCAAGGAAAAGATTGCCATTGCAAGACAGCTGGAAAAATGGGGAATTTCAGCAATTGAAGCTGGTTTTCCAGCAGCTAGTCCAGACTCATTTACTGCAGTTCAGGAAATCGCAAAAGTCTTGAAGAAAACAGCGGTAACTGGTTTAGCTCGCTCTGTTAAATCAGATATTGACGCTTGTTATGAAGCACTTAAGGATGCTAAGTATCCACAAATCCATGTTTTTATCGCTACTAGTTCTATTCATCGTGAATTTAAGTTGAAAAAAAGTAAAGAGGAAATATTGGAAGCTATTAAAGAGCATGTTTCCTATGCACGTAGTAAATTTGAAGTGGTAGAATTCTCTCCTGAAGATGCGACTAGAACTGAGCTGGATTTCCTCTTACAAGTCGTTCAAACAGCGGTAGACGCAGGTGCGACTTATATCAATATTCCTGACACGGTTGGTTTTACTACACCAGAGGAATATGGGAATATCTTCAAGTATCTGATTGACAATGTTAAGACTGATCGTCAGATTATCTATTCGCCTCACTGTCACGATGACCTTGGAATGGCAGTTGCCAATAGCCTTGCTGCTGTTAAGAATGGTGCGGGGCGTGTTGAAGGAACCATTAATGGTATTGGAGAACGAGCTGGGAATGCTGCTTTAGAAGAAATAGCGGTGGCTCTTAATATTCGCCAAGATTATTACCAAGCAGAGACAAGTATTGTCCTAAACGAAACGATTAATACGTCTGAAATGGTTTCTCGTTTCTCAGGAATTCCAGTTCCAAAAAATAAGGCGGTTGTTGGAGGAAATGCCTTCTCTCACGAATCAGGTATTCACCAAGATGGTGTTCTTAAAAATCCTCTCACTTATGAAATCATTACACCTGAATTGGTTGGTGCCAAGAGCAACAGTCTTCCACTCGGTAAATTGTCTGGTCGCCATGCTTTTGTTGAGAAACTAAGAGATTTGGCTCTAGACTTTACAGACGAAGATATCAAGCCACTCTTTACTAAGTTCAAGGCCTTGGCAGATAAGAAGCAAGAAATCACAGATGCTGATATTCGAGCTCTGGTAGCTGGCACCATGGTTGAAAATCCAGAAGGTTTTCACTTTGATGACTTGCAACTTCAAACCCATTCTGAAAATGACATTGAAGCGACAGTTAGATTAGCTAATTTTGATGGTGAGAAAGTTGAATTTAATGCAACAGGTCAAGGTTCTGTTGAAGCTATTTTCAATGCTATTGATAAATTCTTTAATCAATCTGTTCGCTTGGTATCCTATACGATTGATGCGGTAACGGATGGGATTGATGCCCAGGCACGTGTATTGGTCACTGTTGAAAACAGAGATACAGAGACTATCTTTAACGCAGCTGGACTTGATTTCGATGTGTTGAAGGCTTCGGCTATTGCCTACATTAATGCCAATACCTTTGTTCAAAAAGAAAATGCTGGTGAGATGGGAACAACAGTTTCCTATCGCGACATGCCTACCGTATAAAGGAGAAAGCTATGACAAGAAAAATAGTTGCCCTAGCAGGTGATGGTATAGGCCCAGAAATCATGGAAGCTGGTTTAGAAGTTTTGGAGGCTCTAGCTGAAAAAACAGGTTTTGACTATGAGATTGACAGACGACCTTTTGGAGGGGCGGGTATTGATGCTGCAGGACATCCCTTGCCAGACGAAACGCTCAAGGCTTCTAGAGAAGCGGATGCTATTCTACTCGCTGCAATCGGTAGTCCTCAGTATGATGATGCTCCAGTTCGACCCGAACAAGGGCTTCTGGCCCTCCGAAAGGAACTCAATCTCTATGCCAATATTCGCCCGGTTAAAATCTTTGAGAGTCTCAAGCATTTGTCACCTCTGAAGCCAGAACGAATAACTGGTGTTGACTTTGTGGTAGTGCGTGAGTTGACAGGTGGGATTTACTTTGGAGATCATATCCTTGAAGAGAAATCGGCACGTGATATCAATGAATACAGCTATGAAGAAGTAGAGAGGATTATACGCAAGGCCTTCGAAATTGCAAGAAGTCGGAGAAAAGTTGTTACCAGTATCGATAAGCAAAATGTTTTGGCAACATCAAAACTATGGCGGAGAGTTGCTGATGAAGTCGCAAAAGATTTTCCGGATGTAACTTTGGAACATCAGCTAGTAGACTCGGCTGCCATGCTCATGATTACAAATCCAGCTAAGTTCGATGTTATCGTGACAGAGAATCTTTTCGGAGATATCTTATCTGATGAATCAAGCGTTCTATCTGGTACACTTGGGGTTATGCCATCAGCCAGCCACTCTGAAGATGGTCCGAGTCTCTATGAACCGATTCACGGTTCGGCACCTGATATTGCTGGACAAGGCATTGCCAATCCTATTTCCATGATTTTATCAGTTGCCATGATGCTGAGAGACAGCTTTGGACGTTATGAGGATGCGCAGCGTATCGAACATGCTGTAGAAGAAACTTTAGCTGCTGGCATTTTAACGAGAGATATAGGAGGACAGGCTTCGACTAAGGAAATGACAGAAGCCATTATCGCAAGACTATGAAACTAAACGAAGGAATAACTTTTGCCCTCCTGATTTGGAATCTTATCATTTTCTTGATCTATGGCATTGACAAATTCAAGGCAAGAAGAGGTGCTTGGCGCATCCCAGAAAAATATTTACTATCATTTGCATTCTTTTGTGGTGGTTTTGGTGCCTGGTTGGCAGGAATCTCTTTTCATCACAAGACTAGGAAATGGTACTTTAAAACAGTTTGGTTCTTAGGGATAGTGACTACTCTAGTAGCTTTGTATTTTGTATGGAGGTAATGAATGGCAGGAAAATCGATTTTTGATAAATTATGGGACCTCCATGTGATCACAGGAGAAGAGGGACAACCACAGCTTATGTATGTGGATCAACACTATATTCACGAGGTGACCAGTCCTCAGGCTTTTCAAGGATTGCGTGATGCAGGGCGTAGATTGAGACGACCAGATTTAACATTTGGGACCTTTGACCACAATGTTCCGACGGTTAATATTTATGATATTCGAGATGTAATATCCAAGGCTCAAATTGATAAGTTGGCAGAAAATGTTGAGGAATTCGGGATTGAACATGCGGCCCATGGTTCTGAAAAACAGGGCATCGTTCACATGGTTGGTCCAGAAACAGGACGAACACAACCAGGAAAATTCATCGTCTGTGGTGATAGCCATACAGCAACCCATGGAGCTTTTGGAGCGATTGCATTCGGAATTGGAACTAGTGAGGTTGAACATGTCTTTGCAACTCAAACCATTTGGCAGGTTAAGCCAAAGAAAATGTTGGTGGAATTCACAGGAGTTCCTCAAAAAGGAGTTTATGCCAAAGATTTCATCCTAGCCTTGATTGCCAAGTACGGCGTTGCTTGTGGTGTTGGCTACGTGGTGGAGTATCGAGGTCAGGCTATTGATGCCTTGAGCATGGAAGAGCGAATGACCATCTGCAATATGTCCATCGAGTTTGGATCAAAGATGGGAATTATGAACCCAGACCAGACAACTTATGACTATCTAAAGGGACGTGAGTGTATTCCAAAGGATTTTGACGCAGCAGTTGCTGATTGGAAAAGGCTTGTTAGCGACGACGATGCTGTTTATGACAAGGTTATCCGAATGGATGTCTCTGAATTGGCTCCTATGGTGACTTGGGGAACCAATCCAGCTATGGGTGTTGATTTTGATAGTAGCTTCCCAGAAATAAAGGATATGAATGATGAACGTGCTTATCATTACATGGATTTACAGCCAGGTCAGAAACCAGCAGATATCGAACTTGGCTATGTTTTTATAGGTTCTTGTACCAATGCTCGACTTAGCGATTTGCAACTGGCTGCTCGATTTGTCGAAGGGAAGAAAATTGCTCCCAACTTGACAGCAATCGTAGTACCAGGATCTCGACCAGTCAAGCGAGCTGCTGAAAAGTTGGGCTTGGATAAGGTTTTCCAAGATGCTGGCTTTGAGTGGAGGGACCCAGGTTGCTCCATGTGCCTAGGGATGAATCCTGACAAGGTACCTGATGGTGTCCATTGCGCCTCAACTAGCAATCGTAACTTTGAAGATAGACAGGGATTTGGCGCTAAGACCCATCTCTGTAGTCCAGCCATGGCAGCTGCGGCAGCTATCGCAGGCCGCTTCGTAGATGTTCGGCAAATGCCAGAAGCCCAGTAAGGAGAGGATATGGAGAAATTTACAGTTTATACGGGAACAACCGTTCCTCTTATGAATGACAACATCGACACTGACCAAATCCTTCCCAAGCAGTTTCTCAAGTTAATTGATAAAAAAGGTTTTGGTAAGTACCTCATGTACGCTTGGCGTTATCTGGATGACAAGTACACCGAGGACCCAGACTTTGTCTTTAACCGACCTGAATATCGGAAAGCCAGTATTCTCATCTCAGGGGATAACTTTGGCGCAGGATCGTCCAGAGAACACGCAGCTTGGGCTCTGGCGGACTACGGTTTTAAAGTCGTGATTGCAGGATCTTTCGGTGATATTCATTACAATAATGAACTCAATAATGGCATGTTGCCTATTGTACAGCCCAGAGAGGTTAGAGAAAAATTAGCCCAGCTACAACCAAGCGACCCGGTAACCGTGGACTTGGAACAACAAAAAATCATCTCCCCAGTTGGAGAATTCACTTTCGAAATCGATAGTGAGTGGAAACACAAGCTCTTAAATGGTTTGGATGATATTGGTATCACTTTGCAGTATGAAGAGTTGATTGCTGCTTATGAAAAACAGCGCCCAGCCTACTGGCAAGATTAGAAAACTAGAAAAGGAAATAGAACTATGACAAAACATATTCAATGGAACGGAACACTTTCACAAGAAGGCTATGACATTTTAAAAGGTGAGGGCGGTTGTATCGTTTGCCCTACTAAAGTTGGCTACATCATCATGACGAGCGATAAGGCAGGACTTGAACGCAAGTTTGAAGCCAAAGAACGTAACCGTAACAAACCAGGAGTTGTTCTTTGCGGTAGCATGGATGAACTTCGCGCTTTAGCACAACTTAACCCAGAAATTGAAGCCTTTTACCAAAAACATTGGGACGAAGACATTCTACTTGGTTGTATACTTCCATGGAAACCAGAAGCTTTTGAAAAACTCAAAGCATACGGTGATGGCCGTGAAGAACTTATGACTGACGTTCGTGGAACGAGCTGTTTTGTCATCAAGTTTGGGAAAGCTGGTGAACAATTGGCTGCCAAACTTTGGGAAGAAGGCAAGATGGTCTACGCTTCATCTGCAAACCCATCTGGAAAAGGAAATCGTGGTAAGGTGGAAGGAATCGGAGAACGTATCGAAGGAGCAGTGGACCTTGTCATCGAAGCAGACGACTACGTGGCATCCATCCAACCTGACAAAACGATTGAAACACGCTACGAGCAAGGTGTGATGGTCTCTATGGTCGATAAAGACGGCAAACTCATCCCAGAACAAGGAGGAGCACGTTCAACTTCACCAGCTCCAGTTGTGATCCGTAAAGGTCTTGATATTGATAAAATCATGATGCACCTGTCAGATACCTTTAACTCATGGGACTACCGTCAGGGAGAGTATTATTAAGATAAAAAAGAAGTCTAGTGTTATGAGATATTTAAGCTCCTAACACTGGGCTTTTTGTTTAGAAATTCTTTTCATTTTTTGATAGATGTGATATGCTAGAGGTGAACTATATATTAATAGAACTTACTTGTAAAAGTTAATTAAAGGAGTATTCAAATGAACAGTGAACAAAATAACTATTTTTTTGTTGGTACAAAATTTGGTGATGATGATTATCTTGAATATTTTAGGGAAGAAGGAAAGTGGGAATTAGGATGGCATAACAACGAGGAAAATAAACAGTATCAAAAAATGTTAAAGTTGTTTAATAAAATTAAACCAGGTGACGTTTTATTTGCTAAATCCACATATGTCAAAAAGAAGAATTTACCTTTTGTAAAGAAAGATGATTCAAAGGTTTCTGTGATGAAAATTCGTGGAATGGCGACTGTTAAAGAGGTTTTAGATGATGGGCATACCATTATTGTTGATTGGAAAAAAGAGTATATAGAGAGG
>NZ_JAPVZO010000027.1:0-33863 GCF_041432445.1 Streptococcus sp. 27098_8_69
TGGTTGTTTGGCTTCAACATTGATTTCTTTCCAACCAACTGGGCTTGAGTACTTGCCTTCAACGATGTTCGCGATAGCTTTGGCTTTACCTTCTTTGACTGGTTCTTTCATCTCAAGGACGATAGTATCTGTGAATCCGTCTGTCGCGTATGATTTCACAACAGCTTTTGATTCATCTTTCGCATACCATGGTCCATCGATTGAATCACGTTTAAGAGCAACTTCGCCGGCTTTATTGGTATCTTTATTCGTATAACCTAGATAAGCCATACCTGCATCGTGTGGTACTTTAACAGTGATTGTCTTAGTACCTTCAATCAAGCTTTGTTTGTCAGATGATTTTTCATCTGGTTGGATAGTCGTTTCACCTAGACCGACTGGTACTTCTGTTTCCGCACTTGGAACACCATTAAGCGTTTGAGTAACGGTAACTTTATCTTTTGGAGTCAACTGTGGTTGAGTAGTAATGTTACTGTTCAATCCTTTTGGAAGAGTCGCTGTCCAAGTTCCGTCTGCTCCAACAGGTACATTTTCAACAAGTGTGTTATCACCTGACTTGATGGTAACAGTTGCACCTGGTGTTCCTGTACCTGAAATGGTCTTATCAGTTGAACTTACTCCTGCTCCAGGCATATTATTTGCAGTTGCTGGAATAGTTGGAGTTACTACTGGGGCTGCTGGACGAATTTTAAAGACTGAGTCTTTTGGAAGTTCATCTGTACTTCCATCGTTATAAGTGACAATAACTTTATCACCATTCACAGCGACTGTCTTAATCTTATCGCTAAATGTAGGGTTAGCACTTTTAACTGCTTGTTCTAGTTCAGCAGCTGTTGGCGCATTATCTCCTACAAGTGGAGTTGTTGGCGCTGTTGCGGTGTATTTGAATGTTTGTGGTTTCCACATGAAGCGGATACGTCCAAGCGCACCTTTTTCCATTGGTGCTCCAACATGTTCATAAGCTGTGTTACCAGCTGCATCTTCTGCAAATAGGTAACGAGTAAACTGACCATTTTGTTCAGTGTAAGTATTTGCTGGGACTTCACCTGTCACATGGATAACAGCTGGGTTGGTTTCAGTTGCCTCCGTTTCTGTCTTGATGCGATCAGCTTTCAAATACAAGGCTGCTCTTGAACCACCACCAAGATAGGAAGTATCTTCAGTTCCTAGGCCTTGACGGTTATCAGCTGGCATAGCCAAGTAAGCTTTGACAATCTTACCTGAATTATCAGTCACCTTAAGTTCAATATTGTTTGTTTCACCTGAATAAACGTAGATTGCTTGATTATCAGCATCATCATAAGGAATGTTCAATACTGGACGAACTGTATCACTTACTGTCGCTTCCTTGGCAACACTTGGTTTTGATTCATTGCCTGCTGCGTCAGTTGCTTTGGCTGTTACAGCACCTGCTGGAATATCAACTGTTGGCGTGATTGTAGCTTTCCCATTTTCGCCAGCAGTTGCTTCACCAATCTTGTGGTTGTCTTTGTCATAAAGTGCAACAGTTGAACCTGGTTCTGCTGTCACTTCAACTGGTGTCTTCGTTCCTGCTTTACCAGTAAGATCAGTTTCCACTGTTGGTTGGTCTGGAGCTGTTGTATCTCTCTCAACATTGATTTCTTTCCAACCAACTGGGCTTGAGTACTTGCCTTCAACGATGTTCGCGATAGCTTTGGCTTTACCTTCTTTGACTGGTTCTTTCATCTCAAGGACGATAGTATCTGTGAATCCGTCTGTTGCGTATGATTTCACAACAGCTTTTGATTCATCTTTCGCATACCATGGTCCATCGATTGAATCACGTTTAAGAGCAACTTCGCCAGCTTTATTGGTATCTTTGTTCGTATAACCTAGATAAGCCATGCCTGCATCGTGTGGTACTTTAACAGTGATTGTCTTAGTACCTTCGATCAAGCTTTGTTTGTCAGATGATTTTTCATCTGGTTGAATAGTCGTTTCACCTAGAGCTACTGGTACTTCTGTTTCCGCACTTGGAACACCATTAAGCGTTTGAGTAACGGTAACTTTATCTTTTGGAGTCAACTGTGGTTGAGTAGTGATGTTACTGTTCAATCCTTTTGGAAGAGTCGCTGTCCAAGTTCCATCTGCTCCAACAGGTACATTTTCAACAAGTGTGTTATCACCTGACTTGATGGTAACAGTTGCACCTGGTGTTCCTGTACCTGAAATGGTCTTATCAGTTGAACTTACTCCTGCTCCAGGCATATTATTTGCAGTTGCTGGAATAGTTGGAGTTACTACTGGGGCTGCTGGAGCTGTTGTGTCTTTTGCTGGGGTAACGAGATATGCAGAAGCAACCTTATCTGTTGACTTATCAGGATAAGTGATCGTAAGGTTCCCTTTGTCATCTACACTGTATGTCGCATTTGCTGGAAGACTTGGGTTGGCAGTTTTAACTGAGTCGATGATCTTGTTCTTTTCATCTTCACTAACCTTGTTAGGATCTGCAACATCTACTTTTGTACCTGCAACTGGTTCATACTTCTTAGCAGTCTCAAGAACAACAACTCTAATAACATCTGTAAATTGGTTACCCTTTTTATTACGAGCAAGGAATCCAACATCTACAGTACCTGCCTTTTGTGTCTCAGCAACTGTACCAATGTATTTATTTTTTTTGTTTCTAAAGGTATCTGAACCTGCAGTTTTGAAGAAGTGACCCTGTGGGAACACTCCTGCGACCCCAGTTGGATTTTGATAAGCATCGAATTTCTCAAGAGAAGGTGTCCCATCTGCCCAAACGTCAATATCAATCTTATCTCCAGGATAAACTGTTACAAGGTTCTTAGACACTATAAGAACCAGAGAACCATTAGATTGTTGACTTACTTTTCCTTCAGTCAATGGTGTTTTTGTAACCGTAATCGGTGCACTCTTAGCTGACTCTGTTCCACCTGCTGGTGTTGAAGTCGCAGTAATCTCTCCTTCTGGAAGGCTGTTTGTAGGGTGAACAGTTGCTACACCTTGGTCGTTAGCTACAGCTTCACCGATCACAACGCCATCTTTGTTGTAAAGTTTAACAGTTGAACCTGCTGGTGCTTTAACTGTTACATCAGCTGGAGTACTTGCTTTACCTGCCAAGTCATTGACAATTTCTGGGGCTGATGCTGGGACTGTAGTTGCGCTATCCACTGCTGGAGTGTTTGGTTTTGATGGTTCTGGTTGCGGTTGCGGTTGTGGTTGTGGTTGTGGAGTCTCTTCTTTTGGAGCTGCTTCAACGTCACGTGATTGCCATCCTTGAAGACTTGAGTAGCTACCTTCTTTCATGTTAGAGATAACTTTAGCTGTTGTTCCAGCTTTCATATCTTTGTTCAAGGTCAAGTTGATCGTTGAGTAGTGGGCTCCTTGATCACTTGAAGCAACACTTGCAAGTGCACTGTTTGTTACTTGCCAGTTGCCTGGAACAGCATCACGTTTAAGCACAACTTCTCGAGCATTGCCATCTGCGTCCGTAAATTGGAAATAAGCTGCTCCTGCATCATGCGGTACTTTCAAGGTAACGTTTCTATCATTTTCAACAAGATTATTTTGTTGTTTTGATTTAGATGATGGAACGATCTCTGAGTGACCTAGAGAGACGTTTACAGGTGTAGCAGCACTTTCTACTCCACCAACTGTTTGGCTAACGCTGATTTGACTCCCAGGAACCAGCTGTGCCCCACCAGTAACGTTACTATTCAAACCAATAGTAATTGGGAATGACCACTGTCCGTTCTGTCCAACTACGGTACTATCATTAACAGTTTTACCCTCACTCTTAATATTGATGCGGGCACCTGGTGTTCCTGTACCTGTCAAGACTGTATCTGTAGAAGCTATAGTAGGCACTGTAATCGTGTCATTTGTTTGGGTGTAGGTGTTGTTGACTCCTGGTTGTGGTGCAAGTCTTGATGAAAGATTGATACCGACTTCTGGGAAGTCTGAAGTACGATTTTTAACAGCTGATGAACCATTCATCCCACCATTTTCTAGTGAGTTTTTTACAATAGCTGTTGCAAAACGAGCAAACAGATTGTGTTTGGTACCTTTAGTCACTACACTATAGGTAAGCGAATCAGGAACTCCTCCACCAATGTATTTATAATGAGACGCCAAAGCTTTGTGATTGCTCATAGCAGGGAGCTTTCCAAAATCTTTCTCAACGTAATAATCCTCATTCAGACGTCCAGCATTAGGACCACGGTCTACGACAGTAATACTTTGAATTGTATCATCTGATGCGACCACCAAGCCAGCAGCTTGGTGATTCTTATGCTGCGGTACAACACTAATTGTCCAAGTTGTTGTGTCTCCATCCACACTGTAGCGAACTGACTGAAACTGCTTGACACCCGCACCAGCAAATTCACCTTCAGCGACTGATCTGTCAACTGAACGGTTTGCTGCACGGTCTGCTGAACGTGAACTTAGATCACGTTTCCCTCTTGGACGAGCCACTTCAGTTTCCGCTGTTGCTGTTGCTGCTTCAGCTTTATCCTCTGTCGCTTCAGCTTTAGCTTCAGTGGCTACTGCTGTTGCTTTTTCTTCTTTAGCAGCAAGTTGAGCTACAGCCTCTTTGAGGCTAGCAAGAGCTGCATCCACTTGGTCTTGGCTAGCTTCTGCATTTGCCAAAAGATTTTGTGCTTGTTCAAGTGCTGTGTTCAAGCGAGAAAGAGAGTCTTCTGTCTTTCCTGCTTTGTCCAAGCCTTTTACTTCTTCGACCAATTTGGTCAAAGCTTCTTTGTTAGCTGTTTTAGCAGTAGTGTTTTCCGCTACCACTGCTTTTTCAACTGTTGCTGGCTGAGTCTCTGCTACAGCAGCGGGAGCTTCATAAGTCCCCGTTTCTCCACCATATCCAGGCTTAGCCTCTTCAGCTTTTGAGCCACTCTCAACTGTAGATTCCGATGCTGTGTCTGCATGGACCGTTTGAGTAGCTAAGCTAGCTCCGACCGCAAAAACAAGCGAACAACCAAAAAGGAAATGTTTTCCTTTTTTAATCATACGCCAGTTCTTCTGCTCTGCATTTTTACGATTAAAATACATTCTTGTCTCCTATTTATTTTGTATTAGAGTCGCATGTGTTTTACATACGTTGTTATTATAAAATATGGAAGCAATATAGTCAAATATTTTGATCGTTTTAGAAAAAAAAAAAACGCTTGATACAAATCATTTCTAAATTTGCGAATTTTTTAGTAAAATTATTATAAGAATTGATAATTTATAAACGATTTCAAAAACTTTTTTCCTAAAACATGCTATAATAGAGAAAAGCCCTGATAATTATTTTTATCTTTTTTGTTTATAAGACTTTATATTTCCAAGGAGTATTTCCCATGAGAGAACTATTATCTCACAAAGAACAGAGACAATTAAAAATTATAGAATACTTGTTTGAGAACCAAGAATGGATTCATATCGACATTTTAGCCGATATTCTAGATTTGAATGGACGCATCATCAAAAGTGATATCAAAGAAATGCGGGAGCAACTTTCTTGCTTTGATATTTTGTCATCAACCGCTGGTATCAGACTGACTAACGAACATAACTTTGGTATTGAGCGAATTTATAGGCATGTTTTGCAAGAATCTGTTAATTTTCAGGTGCTCAAAGCTTTCTTCCTATTAGAAGAACCATTTACTTTCGAGCACCTAGTTGAAACACTTGACATTTCTCTTCCCTCACTTCGTAAGAAGGTTGCTGAGATCAATAATATCCTGCAATCAAAGTATAAATTCAAGCTAAAGGTGACGCCCATTTCGATTATTGGAGACGAAAGAGACATTCGCTTCTTTTTTGCCCAGTATTTCCATGAAGCCTATGGTTACTTCAAATGGCCATTTCCTTTCTCTTCTGAAGCTGTGGATGAATTTATGACTTTTTTTGTCAATCTAACAGGCTATCCCATCACCTACCAAAACATGTTTCAGTTGAAGACACAAATTGCAGTCAATCTCCAACGAGCAAAGATTGCACCAAGACCTAAAGAGGAAATCGAGTCTGACTCTCTTCATCCTATTTTTAGTCAACTTTCGAACTACCAACAGGAATTGCAATCTCTTGGTGATCGTCTTGGAATCACGCTCGACTTTCCAACTATTAACCAAATTTTCAGCTCCTATACTCAAGAGGGAATTTTCTTCACGGTTGAGGATTTCCTAGAGGCACGGAAAGACAATGAGAAAGTCGATCATTCCTATCACTCAGCTCGAGATGTCCTAGACAATCTTACCCGACAGTTTGATGTCCACTTTTCAAATATCGATCAATTGATTTGGCACTTGCATAACACAGCACTTCTAGAACGTCAAGAAATCAACTCAGAATCTATCATTTCTCATAATAAATCTTATGCACTGAATAAGATTAAAAAGTTCTTCCCAGATTTTTACGAAGCTGCTAGTTTTGAAATGATGCGCTATAAGTCTAGCTTGGGACAAAAGGAGCAACTTCACGCTGTTGTTCATCTAGTCTATACTCTTTTAACCCACGCAACTGATCTAATGGAACAACTCCTAAAGCGCCAAACTAAGGTTCGTGTTCTTGTTTTGAGTGAGTTTGACTTTGCCCATCCTCAGGCCTTGATTTCACTTTATCAATTTTACACCTCTAAAAACATTCACTTTGAAACATGGGATAAAGAGACACTCAATGTTGATGAAATCATGGAAGCGGGTTACGATGCCATCATTACAAACTTTGATATTGAAGGATTGGTTCATCCGAAGCTCATGAACGTCGGTCGCATGGCTAATCTACAAGTCGTCAATGAACTCAATACTCTTTCCATTGGTAAACTTTAAAAATAGCCTCTGTTTTATGACCAAACAAGCAGGCTAAAACAGATATAAACGTATAATATCAGGCATCTTAAAAACTTGATATTATGCGTTTTTATACTCTTCGAAAATCTCTTCAAACCGCGTCAACGTCCATCTGCAACCTCAAAGCAGTGCTTTGAGCTGACTTTGTCAGTTCTATCCACAACCTCAAAACAGTGTTTTGAGCAACCTGCGGCTAGTTTACTCTTTGATTTTCATTGAGTATTACTTTCAACAATGGATTCTCACTTATTGATAAATTTCTGCTCATTTACAACATAGTAGATTCAAATAAGATATGAACAAATAGATTAGGAAAGTCAAACTTATTTCTAGAAATATTTTTAGCAGTCATAGTGTGCTGTTCTAGATTCAATACGCTATAATTTTGTTGTGTAGCAGATTAAATAGAAAACACTATAGTAGATTCAAATAAGATATGAACAAATAGATTAGGAAAATCAAACTTATTTCTAGAAATATTTTTAGCAGCCGTTATGTACTATTCTAGATTCAATCTACTATAATTTTGTTGTGTAGCAGATTGAATAGAAAACACTATAGTAGATTCAAATAAGATATAAACAAATAGATTAGGAAAATCAAACTTATTTCTAGAAATATTTTTAGCAGCCGTTATGTACTATTCTAGATTCAATCTACTCTGCATTGTGAATTCTAAAAAATTGCTAGAAATTGACTTAACTTCTCTAGTAAATTTATTCAGATTTTATTTAACTATAACCTATCTATTTCAGTCTAACAAAAGACTTTTCCTTGCTTTGCTAGAATATAGCAAGATCTACTGATTAGCTGGTCAATTTCAATGTTTTTACTCAGGCTAGGATATTTCTTCAGTAGACTATCAACAAAAAGGGGTTTTGATTTTAATGGAGGTTGATTTTTCACCTAGTCTGATTTCTCATCTACAAAACAAAAGAAAACGATTGCATAAACTCTTACTCCATGATATACTAGGATAAAAATAAACAATAGGAGAGTGTCTATGAAAAACACGTCATCTCAACCAGATAAAAAAATGATTTACAGCATCCGTTCTCTGAAAAACGGAACTGGCTCTGTCCTTATTGGAGCAAGCTTTATCCTCCTTGCCTTAACAGCACCTTCTGTATCTGCAGCTGAAACTAGTCTTGGCACACAAGAAAATGTAAGCGCTATTAGTGCAGGCCCAGCTACTACAGAAACCAGCCAAGCTGAGGAAAAAACGCCTATTTTGGCTCCAAAAGATGCAAACGCTTCCCTAGATTCTAAAACATCTGAACCAGTAGCAATTTCTGAAACAGCTACAACTGAAGCTACTCCAAACCTTCCAAACAACAAAGACGAGAAAACAGAAGTATCAAGTCTAGCCACTGAGAAAGCTTCGCTAGCAGACACTGTATCTGAAACCCCAATCGCAGACAACTACTTCCGTATCCACGTCAAAAAACTTCCTCAAGAAAACCAAGATTCGCAAGGTCTTTGGACTTGGGATGATGTTGAAAAACCATCTGAGAACTGGCCAAATGGCGCCCAGTCCTTCAAGGATGCCAAGAAAGACGACTACGGCTACTACCTAGATGTCAAACTAAAAAATGAACAAGCCAAGAAAGTCAGCTTCCTCATTAACAACACCAAAGGGGACAACCTTACTGGAGATCGTTCAGTAGAGCGTCTCTCTCCAAAGATGAATGAAGCTTGGCTAGATGAGGACTACAAAGTCCACAACTACCAACCTCAGCCAGCGGGAACGATCCGCGTCAACTATTTCCGCACCGATGGCAACTATGACAAGAAATCTCTCTGGTACTGGGGAGATGTGAAGACTCCAAGCAATGGTGAATGGCCTGACGGTACAGACTTTACTGCAAGTGGAAAACACGGACGCTACATCGACATTCCGCTCAATGAAGCTGCCAGAGAATTTGGATTTTTACTATTAGATGAGAGCAAGAAAGGCGATGATGTGAAAATCAGAAAAGAAGATTATAAATTTACTGACCTGAAAAACCACAGTCAAATCTTCCTTAAGGATGATGACGAAACAATCTACACCAACCCTTACTATGTGCATGACATCCGTATGACTGGTGCCCAACATGTGGCTAAGTCCCGTATTGAAAGTAGTTTTTCTACCTTGGTTGGGGCTAAAAAAGAAGACATCCTTAAACATTCCAACATCACTGACCACCAAGGGAATAAAGTGGCTATCTCCGATGTTACAATCGATGAAGCAGGTAAGAAAGTAACTTACATCGGTGATTTCTCTGACACTCAAAACCCTTACACCGTTGCCTACGATTCAGACCGTTTTACAACTCGTTCAAGCTGGCGTCTCAAAGATGAGACTTACAGTTACGATGGTCCACTCGGTGCAAATCTTAAAGAAGATGGTAAACGTGTTGATCTGACTCTTTGGTCTCCAAGTGCCGATAAGGTTTCAGTTGTCGTCTACGATAAGAAAGATCCTGAAAAAGTGGTCGGAACCGTCGCTCTTGAAAAAGGAGAAAAAGGAACTTGGAAACAAACTCTGAATGAAAACTCTGGTCTTGGCATCAGCAACTATACTGGCTACTACTACCACTATCAAATCGAGCGCCAAGGCAAGACTGTCCTCGTACTTGATCCTTACGCCAAATCTCTAGCAGCTTGGAACAGCGATCTAGCCAAAACAGACGCTGCCCATAAGGTTGCTAAAGCTGCTTTTGTGGATCCAGCAAAACTTGGACCTCAAGACCTGACTTATGGTAAGATTCATAACTTCAAATCTCGTGAAGATGCTGTCATCTACGAGGCTCACGTTCGTGACTTTACCTCAGATCCTGCTATCGCAAAAGATTTGACTAAACCATTTGGTACTTTTGAAGCCTTTATCGAAAAACTAGACTACCTCAAAGACTTGGGTGTAACCCACATCCAGCTCCTTCCAGTCTTGTCATACTACTATGTCAATGAATTGAAAAACCATGAACGCTTGTCCGCCTATGCTTCAAGCGATAGCAACTACAACTGGGGTTATGACCCTCAAAACTACTTCTCCTTGACTGGTATGTACTCAAGCAATCCTAAGGACCCAGAAAAACGTATCGCAGAATTTAAGAACCTTGTCAACGAAATCCATAAACGTGGCATGGGTGCTATCTTAGACGTAGTTTACAACCATACTGCCAATGTTGATATCTTTGAAGACCTTGAGCCAAACTACTACCACTTCATGGATGCAGACGGAACACCTCGTACTAGCTTTGGTGGTGGTCGTCTAGGAACAACCCACTACATGTCTAAACGCGTCATGGTAGACTCTATCAAATATCTAGTCGATACCTACAAAGTAGATGGTTTCCGTTTCGATATGATGGGAGATCATGATGCAGCTTCTGTCGAAGAAGCTTACAAGGCTGCACGCGCCCTCAATCCAAATCTCATCATGCTTGGTGAAGGTTGGAGAACCTATTCTGGTGATGAAAATATGCCTACTAAAGCTGCTGACCAAGATTGGATGAAACATACCGATACTGTCGCTGTCTTTTCAGATGACATCCGTAACAACCTCAAATCTGGTTATCCAAACGAAGGTCAACCTGCCTTTATCACAGGTGGAAAACGCGATATCAATACCATCTTTAAAAATCTGATTGCTCAACCAACCAACTTTGAAGCAGATAGCCCTGGAGATGTGATTCAATACATCGCAGCCCATGATAACTTGACCCTTTTTGACATCATTGCCCAATCAATCAAAAAAGACCCAAGCAAGGCTGAAAACTATGCGGAAATCCATCGTCGTTTGCGCCTTGGAAATCTCATGGTCTTGACAGCTCAAGGAACTCCATTTATCCACTCTGGTCAGGAATACGGACGTACCAAACAATTCCGTGACCCTGCTTACAAGACTCCAGTAGCAGAAGATAAGGTTCCAAACAAATCTCACTTACTTCGTGATAAGGATGGGAACCCATTTGACTATCCTTACTTCATCCATGATTCTTATGACTCTAGCGATGCTGTCAACAAGTTTGATTGGACCAAGGCAACTGATGGAAAAGCTTATCCTGAAAATGTCAAGAGCCGTGACTACATGAAAGGTTTGATTGCACTTCGCCAATCTACAGATGCCTTCCGACTCAAGAGTCTGCAAGATATCAAAGACCGTGTCCAACTCATCACTGTCCCAGGCCAAAATGGTGTGGAAAAAGAAGATGTAGTGATTGGCTACCAAATCACTGCTCCGAATGGAGATATCTACGCAGTCTTTGTCAATGCGGACGAAAAAGCTCGTGAATTTAACTTGGGAACTGCCTTTGCCCACCTCAGAAATGCTGAAGTTTTAGCAGATGAAAACCAAGCAGGACCAGTCGGAATTGCCAACCCGAAAGGACTTGAATGGACTGAAAAAGGATTGAAATTAAATGCCCTTACAGCTACTGTTCTTCGAATCGCACAAGGTGGTGCCATCGTTGCCCCAGCTGTGGAAGAAAAACCAGAATTTGATCTTTCTAGCTTAAAACAAGAGCACGGTCAAGATAATATCCAAGACAATACTCCAAACAGAGTCGTCAAACCGGAACATCAAGATCCAGCTCCACAAACTAAACCTGATTCTGCAAAACCAGATGCAAAAGTAGCAGATGCGGATCATAAACCTAGCCAAGCTACAACTGATTCACAAGCTGAAAAACCATCACAAGAAGCACAAGCATCATCTGTAAAAGAAGCGGTTCAAAACGAATCGGCAGACAACTCTAACAAGGAAACTATACCTGCTCCCCTAGCTAAACAAGCTGAACTTCCAAATACAGGAACCAAAAACGATCACAAACTCCTGTTTGCAGGAATCAGTCTCCTAGCTCTCCTTGGCCTTGGTAGCTTCCTCAAGTCAAGAAAGGAACAATAAAAGCAAGGACTCTATAAATCCAGCAACTTGATAGAAAGACATGTAAAAAGCAGGAACTAAAAAATTCTTGCTTTTTTACATTAGCGAGTCAAAATAGTGACTTTTATTACCAAAGAATTCCCTTGTATAAAAATAGCAGGGCTAAGAATAATAATCCGTAGAAGAACAGAAAGAGCCACTTCAATTTCACACACAGAGCTACATATTCACGGATAAAGGCTAATACAATTCCTATAACGAGTTACATTTTTTCCTTCTTTAATGGCTACATTTTATCATCATTATCCACATAGAAAAAGAGGAACTAAGGTCCTCTTAACTTTAGATCCTTGCTTCTGCATCTGTCACTACTTGGGCAAGGCTGGTTTGACTCAGTTCCTGCTCCATGGCTAGCTGAATCTTTTGTAATTTCTCATCTAAAATCCCATGGATATTTGCGCCAACTGGACAGGCTGGATTGGGATTGTCGTGAAAACTAAAGAGTTGACCTGTCTTTCCTAGACATTCAACTGCTTGGTAAACATCTAAAAGACTGATATCCTCTAGGTCTTTGATGATCTCTGCTCCACCAGTTCCACGCGCAACTGAGATCAACTCTGCCTTTTTCAGTTGAGATAAGGTCTTACGGATAATGACAGGATTGACTCCAACGCTACTAGCAAGAAAATCACTAGTCACCTTACTTTCTTTCCCTTTTAAGGCTATGATAATCAACATATGGGTCGCGATGGTAAATCGACTTGAAATTTGCATAAGGTTCTCCTTTTTTCGTCAGATTAGTTCCTTCTTTTCTTAAGTTTATTATATCTCTTCTAGTTGTAATGTCAAGAGTTACCACTAAGCC
Organism: Streptococcus sp. 27098_8_69; assembly: GCF_041432445.1. Classification (NCBI taxonomy): domain Bacteria; kingdom Bacillati; phylum Bacillota; class Bacilli; order Lactobacillales; family Streptococcaceae; genus Streptococcus; species Streptococcus sp. 27098_8_69. Next base: position 12,566 of record NZ_JAPVZO010000027.1, read on the forward strand.
AGTCATCCAATTCAACATCATGTCCTTGACTCTGAGCGATTTCGTGCAACAAGTCCTGATTGTGGGTATGGTGAATCCCATTAACCAAACTTTCATAATAAACTTGGTAGTAGGGTAATTGTAAGTCTTTGGCTAGCTGTAATTCTGCCTCAATATCATAATCAACCCGACGAAAATCAGCATCTTTCAAGCCTTTTTCATCAAATTCTAAGATCATGTACTGGGCCCGCAAGTCCTTGCGTAAATTCTCAGATAAAAAGAAGGGTTGCCCAATGGAACCTGGATTCAGGATGAGCTGGCCACCACTACCATAACGAAGAAACTGTTGATGGATATGCCCGTATATGGCAACATCGCAGTTAGGATTGGTGACAAGACGGTCAAAGTCCTCTTGCTTCCCAAGATGAATCAGCTCTCGTCCCCAATTTTTATCAGGCAAGTGGTGGCTAATCCCTAGCTTCAAATCTCCAAACTGGCGGTGCACTTGCAAGGGATAGTTCTGTAGCGCCTCAATCTCCTCAATGCTGAGTTCTTCCATAATATACTGACACTGGCGTAAGAGATAACGATGGCTGGGTCTGGTTTCATCTAACTGACGATGGCAGGCACGCCATAAACTCTCCTCCCAATTCCCTAAAACTCTAAGAGTGATTGGTAAAGTGTCCAAGATCTGGAGAATATTTTTTCGTCCTGTTCCAGGCATGAGAATATCTCCTAAGAGCCAATACTCATCAACCTCCGCCTTCTGCGCATCTGTCAGAACAGCCTCCAAAGCTGTCGTATTGCCATGTATATCCGATAATACTGCGATTTTTGTCATATCTCTTCCTCTTAGCTTTTCTAGTTTTATTATAACAAACTCCAAGCCAAAGTCAAAAAGCATCTATATTCCTATCGTTTTTTACTTTACTTTTTTAGTGAAAAGGAATACAATGAAGGTAATAAGAATGAGGAGGTTTTTGCTATGGCACAACGTTATGAAAACATCATGGTAGCGGTTGACGGTTCTAAGGAAGCTGACTTGGCTTTCATCAAAGGGGTTCATTCAGCACTACGTAACCAGGCAAAACTAACGATTGCCCATGTTATTGACACACGTGCTCTTCAAAGCATCTCAACATTTGATGCCGAAGTTTACGAAGAATTGCAAGTAGAGGCCAACGATTTGATGGCGGAATACGAAAAACGTGCAAAAGATGCTGGGCTCACAGACATTAAAGTAGTTATTGAGATGGGAAATCCTAAAACTCTCTTAGCTAAAACAATTCCAGACAAAGAAAAGGTTGATTTGATTTTAGTTGGGGCAACAGGACTCAATGCCTTTGAGCGCCTACTAGTTGGTTCTTCATCAGAATATATCCTACGCCATACCAGCGTTGACCTTCTCGTCGTTAGAGATAAGGATAAAACTTTGTAATAAAAACAGAAATGAGGTTGGGATTTTTCTCCTAACCTCATTTTTTTATAAATTGTTGATGTCGTAGTTAGAGCTAGGAACTCAAAATATCATTCCAGGCTTCCTCTGCGATCGCCTATTTTTTATCTTCTCTTTCCTTGTGGCGTTCATAGGCCTTTATCTGGCGCTCAATCTCCTTTTTAATAGCAGGCTCTGGAGCGTATTTTTCTTCCCAGTCATCTGGTTTTAGGATCTTGTGGGTCACTGGATCAAAATGAGCTTTTCCATCAGGGAACATTTTACCCATATTTGCTTGATGGACAATGTCAAAAATCCGTTCTGGATCCACCCCCATCAAAACAAAGCTACCATAGGTGAAGTATAGGGTGTCAATCAAGGCATCCACTTGCCCTACCAAATCTTGCTTCGCAGGTGTCTTCTTGACTACTTTCTCTGCTGCCTGATCCAGCGCTTGGTGTAGCTGTCCAACTGCCTGTTCAAAATCTTCTTCAGAAGAGCTAGCAGCTCGAACAAACTCCACCAATTCTTCTATCTTAAATCCTGCTCTATGGGTGGCACCTTCTAAGTCCCAAGCTTGTGGCTCTTCTTGAGTTCGTTCATCCATCATGTGGTGGAAGGTCTTGACCTTATTAAAATGGTAATCACGACTGACAAAGACTTTTTCTGAAGCCAGAACACCAAAATGCTCTAAAGCTTTGTGAATCCCATCTTGCTGGTTGCTGGTTGTGATATGCTTAGCGACTTCCTTGACACTGCTACTACCATTGCCCATAGCGACTGACATCCCAACACCCGCCAGCATCTCTAGGTCATTGTCCGAGTCACCAAAGGCCATGACTTGATTGAGATCAAAACCATACTCTTTTCCGACACGGCGAATGCCTTCTAGCTTGGAATTTCCTTGGTTGATGACATCAGCTGCAAAAGGATTACTACGAGTCAATTTCAAGTCTTGAAAATCAGCTGCTGCTTTCTCAGATTCTTCTGGCGTCATTAGCATCAAAACTTGATAAATAGGCTGATTCATCAACTGGAGCAAGTCTTCTTCCTTCTGAGGAACAACCTTACTCACCATTCGATTAAAGGAATGACTAACCGTACGAGTCAACATAGAGGGGACAAAACGACTCACTCTTTGTGAAAAAGAACCTAGGCCAAAAGACATGATTTTTGAACCCAGCATGGCATCCTTGGTCCCCAAAGCAATTTCCTTGCCCTCTTTTTTAGCATAGGCTATCAACTGCCGTAAATGAGATTTGGAAAGAGGACTTGTAAACAAGACTCTGTCTTTATTAAAGATATATTGGCCGTTATAGGTTACAGCAAAATCCAGATCTAACTCTTCCATTAAATCCTTAACAAAAAAAGGTCCTCGACCTGTCGCTACTCCAACAAGCACTCCCTGTTCCTTTACAATCTTAATCGCATCCTTAGTGGATTTCAAAACACTCTTGCGATCGTTGACCAGTGTTCCATCGATATCAAAAAAAACAGCTTTGACTTCCATCCTACCTCAATCTCCCCTTTTTGTGATACAATGATTATACCACATTTCAGAAAGAGTGAGTAAATCATGCCTAAGAAAATCCTTGTTTTACATACGGGTGGTACTATTTCCATGCAAGCCGATGACTCTGGTGCTGTTGTGACTAGTCAAGACAACCCTATGAATCATGTATCCAATCCACTTGAGGGAGTTGAAGTCCATGCTCTCGACTTTTTTAATCTGCCAAGTCCCCATATTAAACCCAAACATATGCTGTCCCTCTATCAAAAGATCAAAGAGGAGTCTGAACATTATGACGGTTTCGTGATTACACATGGGACAGATACCTTGGAGGAAACTGCCTATTTCCTTGACACTATGGAGGTTCCTCACAAACCAATCGTGCTAACAGGGGCCATGCGTAGCTCTAACGAACTTGGAAGCGACGGCGTCTACAATTATCTTAGTGCCCTACGCGTCGCGAGTGACGATAAGGCTGCTGATAAGGGTGTCTTGGTCGTGATGAATGACGAGATTCACGCTGCTAAGTATGTGACCAAGACGCACACGACAAATGTTAGCACCTTTCAAACGCCAACCCACGGCCCTCTTGGGCTCATCATGAAACACGAGATTCTCTACTTTAAAACAGCTGAACCCCGTGTTCGTTTTGACCTAGATAAGATTCAAGGCTTGGTCCCTATTATCCCTGTCTATGCCGGTATGACAGAAGAACTCCTCGATTTACTTCCCGTTGATCAACTGGATGGACTTATTATTCAGGCTTTTGGTGCTGGAAATGTTCCCAAGGAAACAGCACAAAAATTGAACGCCCTTATCCAAGAAGGACTCCCAATCGCCTTGGTCTCTCGTTGTTTTAACGGGATTGCCGAACCTGTCTATGCCTACGAGGGAGGTGGCGTTTGCCTGCAAAATGCTGGTGTTTTCTTTGTCAAAGAGTTAAACGCTCAAAAGGCCCGTCTCAAACTCCTCATTGCTATCAATGCTGGCCTTAGAGGGGATGAATTACGAGCCTATATGGAAGGATAATACTCTTCGAAAATCAAATTCAAACCTCGTCAACGTCGCCTTGCCGTAGGTATGGTTACTGACTTCGTCAGTTTCATCTACAACCTCAAAGCAGTGCTTTGAGCAACCTGCGGCTAGTTTCTTAGTTTGCTCTTTGATTTTCATTGAGTATAAAAAAGTCGGTGAGATAGAAATTACTAGATCAAGTCTTGTTTTCTAGTTCACTCCGAGAGCTTCCAACCACCAACTTAATGCTTGAACTATTGACCAAAAAGTTTCTGCTACTAAAAAGCGAGGTCGGGATTTTTATCCCGACCTCTTCTTGTTAATCTTTACGAGTTGAATGACGTTCTACCAAACCATGTGGCAAAAGAACTTCACGCTCTTCTAACTCTTCCTTATGCATAATCTTTGTCAACATACGCATACTAATAGCACCGAGGTCATACAAAGGTTGCGCAATGGTGGTTAGGTTTGGACGAGTGTAACGCGCGATTTGCGAATCATCACTGGTGATAATTTCAAAGTCTTCTGGTACAGAAACTCCCTTGTCAGCAAGTCCGTTCAACACACCTGCTGCCAGTTCATCTCCTGTTACAATCGCTGCTGTTGCTTTAGAAGAAATCAAACGTTCTGCCAAGGCATAGCCATCGTCATAACGGTATTTTGATTCGAAAACAAGACCTTCACTGTAGTTGATTCCCGCTTCTTTTAAGGCATCTTTGTAGCCAGCTAAGCGAATCTTGCCATTAATATCATCCACTAATGGTCCACTAACGAAGGCAATTTTTTTGTTTCGCTTCAAAAGATGACGGACTGCATCAACTGTAGCATGTTTATAGTCAATATTGACACTTGGAAGTTGGTGTTCTACGTCTACTGTTCCTGCAAGAACGACAGGTGTGCGTGAGCGTGAAAACTCTGAGCGAATCTTCTCAGTTAAATGATAACCCATGAAGATAACGCCATCCACCTGTTTAGAAAAGAGAGTATTGACCACAGATACTTCCTTTTCATCATCCTCATCACTATTGGCAAGGACGATGTTGTATTTGTACATCTCCGCGATATCGTCAATCCCTTTAGCAAGGGCAGAGAAATAAGTATTTGTGATATCTGGAATGACGACTCCAACTGTTGTCGTTTTCTTGCTTGCTAGACCACGTGCTACTGCATTAGGACGATAATCTAGACGTTCAATAACCTCTAAGACTTTCTTTCGAGTATTTTCTTTAACATTTTTATTGCCATTGACAACACGGCTGACAGTCGCCATTGACACTCCCGCTTCTCGGGCAACGTCATAAATTGTTACTGTATCATCTGTGTTCATTCCGTTTCCTTTCTACTTTGAAAATTTTGTTTTCATGATTCCACTGTTCTCATTTTACCACTAATTGTAAGCATTTTCAAGCGTTTGATGAAGATTCGTTGAAAAAATTTCAAAATCATTCTCATATTTTTAAAGGTAGTTGACTTTTCTTGATTTTTCTAGCAGTTTGCAGTATGATAATAAAAAAATCAATTAGGAGATAGGGATGGCTTTTACAGATTCTCATAGACGATGTGCCAGTTTCGGTGTGGTGACCAATTTACCCGACGATGTTATCGATTCAATCTGGTTTATAATCGATCATTTTTTAAAGCATGTTTTTGAGCTAGAAGATGAATTGGAATTTCGACTTTTGAATCATGAAGGCTCCATCACTTTTCGTTTTTCTAGTCAACATCTACCAACTACGATTGACTTCGACTTCAATCATCCCTTTGACCCACTCTATCCACCTAAAGTTCTGGTCATGGATATGGATGGGAAGGAAACCATTCTCCTACCAGAAGAAAATGACCTATTTTAAAAACTCTAGTCTCCTCTATCTACTTAGGAAACTAGAGTTTTCTTATTTTTTCAATCCTTGGTACAAGTGCCGAATCGGTTGTTTCAGTGTTGGGTGGATAAAATGCGGAGCTATTTCCTGTAAAGACTCTAAAACAAAGAGGCGCTCAGCAATATAAGGATGAGGCAAGATGAGGTCGTCTGTATAGATGACCTGGTCCTCTACAAAAAGCAAATCCAGGTCAATCAAGCGAGGTCCCCAATGCACCTCTCTGACCCGTCCCATCTCTGATTCAATCTCTAACAAGGTTTCTAACAAGATTGGAGCTGGCAACCAGGTTTCCACTTCAATGACTTGATTAGCAAAGCTATCCTGCTCCACTCCACCCCAAGGCTCCGTCGCTAAGACACTGGACTCTTTGAGAATATGGATGCCACGAGCTCGCAGTTTGTCAATAGCTTGCTCCAAGTTCGCTTGCTTATCCCCCATATTGCTTCCTAAAGCGATAAAGGCACGCTGTTTGCGACGGTGGATGGTTACTGAACAAGTATCCAGCGGTAGATGGATAGGTGCCCATGGTTTTTTAAGTTCCAGCTCAATCTCTTGAACGAGAGGGTAGGTCTCAAAAGTACGCTCTACTAGTTTGTAGGCTACTGTTTCAATCAAATCCTCACTCGTTTCCTGAAACCATGTCGTCCATTTCTGGCAAAGTTCTCCGTAATGGACAGAAGCAGTTAAATCCAAGTCTGTCGCAGCCTTGGTCATATCATAGGATAGGGTGGCTGAAACGACAAACTTCTGCCCCAGTTCCTTCTCACTAGGAAAGAGTCCATGAAAGGCGAAAATTTCTAGGTCTTTAATTCGCAGTTGATCCATAACTAGTCCTTTCTAGAAAAATCCGCTTGACGCGGATTTTTTATAGTCCCATCAGACGATAAGCCTGATCCCGAAGATCCTTATCTGTCTCAAATAGACCACGAGCTACTGTAGTCAAGGTCGCAGTTCCTGGTTTTCGAACACCACGCATACTCATACACATATGCTCTGCTTCAATGACAACAAAAGCTCCCTTAGCACCCAAATACTCCATCAAGGCATCAGCAACTTCGATATTCAAACGTTCTTGAATCTGTGGCTTTTTAGAGTATACTTCCACCGTACGAGCTAACTTTGATAAACCTGCTACACGCCCATCTGGGATATAGGCAATGTGAGCTCGACCATAAAATGGTAAGAAGTGATGTTCACACATGGTATGGAAAAAGATATCCTTTTCCACTACCATATTGTCATCGATAATCTCAAAAGATTTTGACAGGTGCTCTTCAGCAGTTTGCCCAAGACCTGAAAAAATCTCTTGGTACATACGAGCGACACGGGCTGGTGTTTCCTGCAAGCCTTCGCGATTTGCATCCTCACCAACTGCCTCGATAATCATTTTTACAGCTTCTTCAATCTTTTGTGTATCCATTCTAATTCTTCCCCTCCATTAGGTAGGCTCTCACTTGGGCTAAAAAGTATAATGAACCCGTGATAATCCTAACTGTTTTTTTCTCTTCATTTTCTGATAATTTTTGGTCTAGAAATTCTTGCCAATCTTGGAAGTTGAGATTCCTAGAATCAGTCAGCTCTTTCAAGACTTTTTCATCCGTCGCCCGACTATCCTCAAAATGAGTTAGCGTAATCTTATTATCGGGCAAGGTTTCTAGCAAGTCCAACATATCCTCCAAGGCCTTGGTTTTAATACAAGTAAAGAGGATTTCCTTCTGATAGTCCGTAAAGCGTTCTTTCAAGGTAGCCAACAAGGCCTTGATAGCATGAGGATTGTGTGCTCCATCCAAAATCATCAAGGGTTCTCTAGAAACAACTTCCAAGCGTCCAGGCCAGCTTGTTTCTTCTAAAGCTTGAGCCACTAAAGCATTATCTGACAATTCTCGATCAGTCGCTTGGCAATAGCTATCTAACAAGGCCAGCGCCATCCCTGCATTCTCTATCTGGTGCAAACCCAGCAATCCTGTCTGGAAGCGACCTTGTCTAACAGCACTTGTATAGTCAAAGACCTCGCCAGTTACAATACTCTCATAATGACTGACTTGATAGGCATCTCCATAGGCGATTCTGGTAGCTTGTTTCGCTTTTGCAATCTGATCAATAACCACCAAGGCTTCTGGGACAATGTGACCAGTCACTAGAGGAACTCCTTGCTTGATAATCCCTGCTTTCTGCTCTGCTATGGCTTCCAAGCTATCCCCTAAAAGCGCTACATGATCCAACCCGATGGTAGTGATGCCTGTTAGGGTGGGGTGACAGACATTGGTACTATCCAAAAGTCCGCCCATACCAACTTCCATAATGGCCACATCGACTTGTTCAGAAGCAAAATAGTCATAGGCTATGGCAGTGATAATCTCGAATTCTGTCGTTCCCTGCAAGGCTTGAGCATGCTCCCCTTCAAGTAATAAACGATAACCCGCCATCAAGGACTCTAATCTTGCTTCTGGGATAGATTCCCCATTAATGGCAATCTGGTCGGTATAATGAATCAGATAGGGTGAGCTAAAGACTCCAACTCTTAGCCCCATCTTTTCCAGCATATTTTTCAAAAAGGCTATAGTAGAGCCCTTGCCATTGGTTCCACCGATGTGGATAACCTTAAGCTTAAGATGGGGATTGCCTCGTAAAGCTAAAAGCTCTACCATTCTTTCCAAACCAAAGTGCGGTTGGTCTGTCCGGTAGTGGGCAATCCACTGATTGGTTTCGTTTTTATTCATCTTACTTATATTGTTTCAAATCTAAATTTTCCGCATGGTCTGCCAGACGGATAGCAGACGCAATTTCGACTGCCATCTTGTGGCTGGCTACATCGTGCACGCGCACCACTTCAACACCTTGTCTAGCAGCAATACTGGTTACATGAGCCGAAGCCGTATCACGATTGCGGAAGCCAGCTTCAGTATCTGGATTTACTTCAAATCCATTTTCTTCTAGAATATTGATGACAAAGCGCTTGCGTGAGACTCCTAAAAAGATAGGATAGCCCATCTCGTGAAGCTTATCAAGGTCACGTAGGAGGATGAGATTTTCCTTTTTGGTCAAACCAAAGCCAATCCCTGGATCCAGCATGATGTTTTCTTTCGAAATCCCTGCTTTTTCCGTTCTTACTAGAGCACGATCAAAGAAAGCTGTCATCAATTCTTCAACTGATAGTTGTTCAAATTCAGCCAAGTCTTCCTTTGTAAAAGTCTCTCCAAAGCCAAAATGAGGAAATATGAGTGAACTAGGGTGCTGAGGGCGTGCCATGACTGGATTGAACATGATGACCACCTGAGCTTCAGTCTTAGCAACCACCTCTGCCATCTTCTCATCACCCATGAGGCCTGTAATGTCATTGACTATATTGGCACCAGCCTGTAAAGCTGCTTCTGCCACCTGACTCTTCCAAGTATCGACCGAAATCAGAACATCACTTTCTTGACGAATAGCCTGAATGACTGGAACCACACGCTGGATTTCCTCTTCAATCTCAACATAGCTACTTCCAGGTCGAGTAGATTCTCCACCGATATCTAAGATAGTGGCACCTTCAGCTATCAATTTTCGAGCCTGTTTTAAGGCTTCCTCAATAGCAAAAAATTGGCCTCCGTCAGAAAAAGAATCTGGGGTGACATTGATAATACCGCAAATAGCTGTTTTTGTAAGATTCTCTCTTTTTTCCACGATTATCACTCAAATTTCATTTAGATTGGTATTCCTCTATTTTACTGTTTTTTTTGGATTCTGTCCAATTATCCCTCGGTACTCCCAAACTTTAAAAGAGCGCAAAAAAAGGAGAACCTGAGTCCTCCTTTTCTATATTCTTATTTTTCAGTCAAAGCTGCAAGCCCTGGAAGAACTTTACCTTCGAGAAGTTCCATTGAAGCGCCTCCGCCCGTACTAATCCATGAGAACTTGTCTGCACGTCCAAGGTTGATAGCTGCGGCAGCTGAGTCACCACCACCGATGATTGATTTAACGCCTGGTTGTTTCACGATAGCGTCCATCACACCGATTGTACCAGCTTGGAAGTCAGGGTTTTCAAATACACCCATAGGTCCGTTCCATACAACTGTTTTCGCACCAGTCAATGCTTCATCAAATTTAGCGATAGATTTTGGACCGATATCCAAACCAAGGAATCCTGGGTCTACTGCTTCACCTTCAGTGTCTTTCACTTCAGTGTAGTCAGCAAATGCATTAGCTTCTTTTGAGTCAACTGGCAAGATCAATTTGCCGTTTGCTTTTTCAAGAAGAGCTTTCGCAACATCCAATTTGTCTTCTTCTACAAGTGAGTTACCGATTTCGATACCTTGTGCTTTGTAGAATGTGTAAGTCATACCACCACCGATAAGAACTTTATCAGCTTTTTCAAGCAAGTTTTCGATAACACCGATCTTGTCTGAAACTTTTGAACCACCAAGGATAGCCACGAATGGACGTTCTGGAGCTTCAACAGCTTCTTGGATGTATGCAATTTCGTTTTCAAGAAGGAATCCAGCAACTGCTTTTTCAACGTTTGCTGAGATACCAACGTTAGATGCGTGTGCACGGTGAGCTGTACCGAATGCATCGTTTACGAAGATACCATCTCCAAGTGATGCCCAGTATTTACCAAGTTCAGGATCGTTTTTAGATTCTTTCTTACCGTCAACATCTTCAAAACGAGTGTTTTCAACCAAAAGAACTTGTCCATCTTCAAGAGCGTTGATAGCTGCTTCCAATTCAGCACCACGAGTTACACCTGGAAGGAATGTAACTTCTTGACCCAATTTAGCAGCCAAGTCAGCAGCTACAGGAGCAAGTGATTTACCAGCTTTGTCTGTTTCTTCTTTTACACGTCCAAGGTGAGAGAAAAGAATCGCACGTCCACCTTGTTCAAGAATGTACTTGATAGTTGGAAGAGCTGCAGTGATACGGTTGTCATTAGTAATCACGCCATCTTTTACAGGTACGTTGAAGTCAACACGAACGAGAACTTTTTTCCCTTTCAACTCAACGTCTTTAACAGTCAATTTTGCCATTTGGAAAGACTCCTTAATTTTTTTTACGTGTTAATTATATCACAAAATCAATAAAAGAGATAGCAAAACCTTAAACTTTTATCCTGAAACAACTCTCTCTAGTAAATCAGACTTACTCTTTACTCTCTGAGGAAATCCCTCACTGTTTTTATCTTCATCTATGGTATGTTGCTCATTTATAGAGAAAGAGCTAATGTCTGGAGTTGTGTCTTTATTTTTTGAACTAACTCTTCAGAAACCGTTCAATTTTTAAAAATCTATTTTGAAAGTTTTGCATTGCGATAGAAAAACTCTCAGAAATATCAGCATCGCATGTCAAAGAGTTCAATCACTTTTGTTCAGTTTAATTTCAAATTAAAGACCTATCTGCATCTCTAATTAAACCTATCCTGATACTTCATATTAAACAGCCACTGAAGATTGACCACGGGCTTAGATTGTACATCAAGTATGGGTTTAAGGGTCTCTCTAATCTCTCCTTTTATCTTTTTTTCATCAATTGTTGCAAGATCAATTTCTTTATACTCTTTATCGAGGGCCCACTCAAGCTCAAAATTCTTATCAAACTTATAGGACACATCGTTTTTATCACTGTAACTATAACCTCCAACAGACTCTCCAAAACTTGTAGGATAACCACTTGAATCGATAGAATTTTCGATAAAATTCGCTCCATCATCATCATAGCGAATACCTTCAATTTTCGGAGTATAAATCTCCCCCATGTTTTCAATCAACATGACTAAGTCAGGCTCTGTCCCCTCTTTATGAGGTATCCGTTGAGCATAATAAACTGAGTTAGATAGCAAATTAATCGTAGTAACAGCATACATACTCGCTCCTATAAATACTACTAAGCCAAGGCTCACTACTACAATGATTACAGCAATGACTACTTTTAACAATTTCATCTTCTTTTTCCTTTCTTATCCCCAAACCAATTCTTGATGGGATTAACGATAAATAGCTTTTAAAACTCAATATACATAATCAATCTTCAAAGCAAAACATGCAGATATCTCACTACAACAATCCTTATGAAATAATAAAAATCTTAACATAATCATTCTAAGAATCATAACCACCCGTCAAACGGGTGGTTTGTACCAGGGCTATAAGCCCAAATTACCAGCCAGCGCCTAAAGACGCTGGCTTTCACGTTGTTCAAGCCTCATTGCTCTTGACTTCTTAAAGAGGCGTGAGTATTACTTACTACTGTCCCTAAAGGGATCCTCATATTCTTTCACACTTAATTTATCTAGTGCTATATCATGTTTTTCCTGTTCTTGGATATATTTCTTAATTGTGGCTTCATTGAGTCCAACCGTACTCACATAATAACCTTCTGCCCAAAAATGCCGATTCCCAAACTTGTACTTGAGATTTGCGTGTTTGTCAAACATCATGAGTGCACTTTTGCCTTTTAAATAACCCATGAAACTTGAAACACTTATCCTTGGTGGAATACTTACTAACACATGTACATGATCAGGCATTAAGTGTCCTTCGATAATCTCAACACCTTTATAACTACATAATCGGTGGAATATTTCTCCCAAACTACTTCGATATTGATTATAAATGATTTTTCGTCTATACTTAAGGGTGAACACAATGTGATATTTACACATCCACTTTGTGTGTGATAAACTATGTGCCTTTTGTGCCATATTTTTCTCCTTTCGCTTTACAATTGGCTTGAACACCTTTATTGTATCGCGTTTGGAGTTTTTTTGTATAACCTTCGACGCGCACCCGCATAGCGGGTGGTTTATTTGTCTCGCACCTAACGGAGCGAGACGGACTGAAAGTCACATAAATGCAAAAAGGCAGGAGCCAAAAATGGCTCTTGCCTTTTAATACTATTATCTTGTCAGACAGTAATTTAGAAGTTCAACTTACTCTTCTTTTTTCTTTTGTGCGAGAAGTCCAAAACCACCAAGAACTCCAACCAATCCAAGAGCTACTAGATTTGCATCTACTCCTTCACCTGTACTTGGAAGTTGTTTTCCTTCAGGTTTTTCAGCTTGGGCTTCTGCTTTTGATGCTTCCTGCTTAGCTGCTTGTACTACTGGAGCAGGGGCAAGAGGTTTGTCAGCTTGGGCATCCACTTTTGGTCCAATCTCAACAATCTCAGTTACAGTTTCTTTGACAAGTTCTGTACCCTTAAGACTGCGTTTGCCTTCAGCATCAACTTCTATAAGATTTCTACGAAGTCCTTCCACTCCAGCTTGAACTAGACGATGTTCACCTGCTAAAAGGTTTGAGTTTTCTCTTTCTTCACGTCCAAATGCAAGAACTTCTTCTTCAACTACCAGGCTTGGTTTCTTAACTTCCAAGACTTTTGGTCCTTCTAGTGGCTGAACACGGCTTTCTACTTTGGTACCAACTTCAATAATCTCAGTCACTGCTTCCTTGACGACTTCTGTCTTAAGAAGTGTACGACTGCCTTTAGAATCTACCTCAATCAAGTGACGGATTTGACCAGCCTCACCTGCTTGAACCAGACGGCGTTCACCTAGTAAAAGCTCTCCTGTCGGACGCTCTTGGTGTTTGAAGGCTACGGCTTCTTCTTTCACTTCCAATTCTAGTTTTTCGAGAACAAGATTTCCAGAACCGTCCAATGGTTGAACACGGCTTTCTACCTTAGTACCAACTTCAGTGATTTCTGCAACTGCTTCCTTGACTACTTCTGTTTTAAGAAGAGTACGGTTACCTTTGGCATCCACTTCAATCAAGTGACGGATTTGACCTTCTACACCCGCTTGAACAAGACGTCGTTCACCCAACAAGAGGTCTCCTGACGGACGTTCTTGACGCTCGAAGGCTTGAGTTTCTGTCTCAACCACTAATTCAGGTAGTGCTTCAACTGTTGGAGCAGTTTCGCCTTCTTCTAAGCTACCCACATGATGGCTTTCTTCTGCAGGAGCTAGTTTCTTATTCAGCTTTTCTTTCATGTCCGCAAAGGCTGCTGGAGTTGGCGTTTGTGAAGATAATAAAGCCTCAGCTTGCGCAATCAACTCAGATTGAGGATCTTTTTCAAGGACGGATTCGAGCAAGCTTTCCAATTCTTCTCTAGCAGTTTGATAACGTTGATTGCCATCCAAGTCTGCACTAGCTTGTTTCAAGTCATTCAAAGCTTGGTTGACTGCTTCTTGACTAGCATCGTGGTTTTCTAAGATAGCTTTTGCTGCATCAATCTTCTCAACAAGAGCTGCTTGTTTTGCTGCATCCGCAAATATATAAGCTAATGTTTCTTTGCGTCCTTGAGCAGATGTGATTTTTTGTTTCAGGTATTCGTCGTTAATGGCTGCCTTAGGTGATACGAGGACATCAAAGTCGACAGTTTGTCCTTGATAGTGTAACTGAAGTTTTTGACGGCCTGTTTTTTGAGCATCATAGCCTGTAATTTCGACTCCTTGGTCTGTAAAGCTATGTTCTGTCTCAGTTTCATCATCATACAAGACCTTGAAACGTCCTTCTGATAAGTCAAGAGTATCGCCTACAAAGTAATCAATTTTCGGTTGCTTGCTAATATACAAGGCTGCGACTTCTTTTGGACCAGCTTCTTCACCAGTCACTTGAACCTTGAAGCTGCCTGCAACTGGAAGACCAAGATAGGCTACTGTCAACTCTTGTTCACCATGATGGTGAGCATCGTAGCCGTTAACAACTACACCTGCATGACTAAGGTTGATGACTTCGTCTGCTTCTTCACCCTCATATTTAACACGAAGAAGACCACCTTTGAGATTCAAGTCCTCACCATCTTGGTAACTTGTCTTTTTAGGTGCCACTTCTAGACTGACAGCCTTAATCTTTCTCTCATCCTGAGGAATCGTTACAGCAAGAGTATTACTGATTTCTTTACCTGGCAATTGTGTACGATAGTAAAGAAGGCTCGGACGTTTTTCAAAGCTCAATGGATCTGTCGCCAAATCTCCTCCAACTGCTGTATTTAAGGTAGCGATTGGAGTTTGTGAATCTGCCTTGTCATAAACTGTGATGGTTGCCCCAGCAGGAACTTCTGAGAATCCAAGCTGAATCTTATTGTCCGTTAGAACACGCGCTGCCACTTTAGCCATTGGAATGTTCTGACTCTCCGTATCAAGAGTTTCATACATCTTCCAGTTGTAGATACGGATGGCTTTCCATGGTGTTCCATTGTCAGATGTGATAACATTCAAGCGCCAGTCTTGGGCTGTAATTGGGCTATCAAGGGTGATATCTGAAACATGGGCTTTATTTCCACGAACTGCTTTAGCTAGTTTCCATTCTCCAGCTTCATCCTTGTAGTAGAGGTCGAAGTCCTTCGTGTTCATCAAGCCGTCATTGACAGATTCTCCACCAGCACCGGCATGGTCCATGACCCATCTAACGACACGGCGTGGTTGTGTCAAACGGATATCAACGCTACCACTCAACTGAGCAGAAGACCATTTGTCAGATAGGCTGGTGATTGTACCATTCAACATACCTTCGATGCCTTCTCCGCCTTCTGTATTTGGGAAGGTACTTCCAATAACAGTCGCTCCTGGAACGATATTTTCTGCTAATGGTCTTGGGAGACTTGTATCTTGAACCGTCATGCCCCATTCGAAGTTTGTGGTTGCAGCTTCAGAGCGAAGGCCATTCTTCCCAACTGCGACAACCTTCAATTCTTGACTAGTGCCAGTTGCACTAGCTGAACGGCTAACTTTTGGTAGGTAGATAGTAGTTGCTGATGATCCTGTCAATAGACGCCAAGCATCGCCATCCTTTTCATAAACTTCATAGAAGTCAGCATCTTTGTTACCTGTAAATTGGACAATAGCTTCTGCTTCTTGGGCATTTTTGAGAGATTGTTTGACTACTTTAAGAGCTGTTGGTGCTTGAGGAGCCTCTTGATTATCTGACACAGTCAACTCACCCAAGTTAAATTGATAATCCTTAAGAGCAGCAGTGTTTTCGAAAGTAAGTTTGATACCGTAAATGGTCTGACCTGCCAAGGCACTC
Source organism: Streptococcus sp. 27098_8_69 (assembly GCF_041432445.1). Classification (NCBI taxonomy): domain Bacteria; kingdom Bacillati; phylum Bacillota; class Bacilli; order Lactobacillales; family Streptococcaceae; genus Streptococcus; species Streptococcus sp. 27098_8_69. Next base: position 28,385 of record NZ_JAPVZO010000027.1, read on the forward strand.
AAGTCAAATTCATCTTTTGTCCAATCGTCAGATAGAGTCAGTTCCTTACGAGCATTCTCGCCACCATAGGTATAGTTTTTCTGTGTTGCAAACTCTACATAGACCTTGCTTCCCTTACCACCTTTATGGGCAACCCGAAGTTTTGTTTTATCTGTTACTTCCAGTTTTGTAGAGTAGAGGCGAACATCTTGGTTGGTATTTTCAGCTAAATCACCCGCGAACTTGAGTGAATTTCCGCCATTGTAGGCATCTTCAAAGTCATAGTCAGCTTGGAGTTTAGCAGCTGAAGATGTTTGCCACCAACGCCATGTAGGCAAGATACCTGATACAGAACGATAGTTCCATTCAGAATCCTTAGAAACTTTACCGTCTACAAACCACTTTTTACCATGTCCTGTGTTAAAGGATGTTGTAAAGCTACGTCCTACTGCTGGTGTGCGGTCAGCTACGAGGTTAGCAATCCCGTACCAGTCCTTGTCATCTGGTTTTTGGCCAGTTGGATCTCCTTGGTAACCTGTGAAGAAGATATTTTCATTCTTATGATAGTCTTCTCCTGTCTTACCAAGACTAGTGATAGTATCAGGTGCAAAGAGTCCAAGCGACAAGCGGAGCTTGCCTTTTTCATCAAAAAGGGCATCCCATTTCACTTTTGTCTTGTAGGAACCACCTTGTTGCAATTCCAAACCTGCAAAGACATCGTACTGACTACGACCTAGCCATTGTGCCATCGTTACAGAGTAATCATTTTTCTCTTTAGTCCAGTTAAAATTTGCAAAGAAGTGATCTGCAGGTACTTTATCGCCTTCTTTTTCCATGAATTGATAGTTGTACTCACCAAGTCCATCCTCATGGTAACGGCCATATTCATAAGTCATGGCATCATACCAAGAATACTTAACAGGATGGTTAACTTGAGCTGCATATTCCTTGGTGTAAAGCATGAAGTCACGCATTTTCTTACCAAGAGGCGTTACGATATCTCCTGTTGTTTCTTGGTTGATAAAATAGCCGTCAAAGCCATAGTATTTAGCCAAATCAACCAATTTACGAGCGATAGGGAAAGTACCGTCTTCATCTTGTTGAAGGGCTGCAGCAAATTTTTCTTGGTCTGCAATACTATTAGACCAGTTGAAGAAGAGTGTACCCAATACAGGGACACCATTACGGTGACCAGCATCAATCACGTCCGGAGTTGGAACGAGCCCTTCCCAGAAGACCATTGAATTCAAGTATTGCCAGTAGTCAAAAGCATAGGCTTTAAATTCTTCACCACCTACAGAAGCGTGGTCTTTAGCCTTAGAGTTGGTATTGGCAAGAGCTTCAACCTTGGCGTCCTTATTGGCTTTTTCATTGACAACATGTCCACGATAGCGCTTGGCTAGTTCTACTGAAGAGCGGTTAATAGCGTCGTCTTCACGGGCACCCGGTTCCCATTTCAACAAATCTTCCCAAGTGTCAAACTTAATTTCTTTTGGTCGAAGACTTTTTTCTTCTTTCTTAGGAACATCTGAGACAGTTGCTTTCTCTTCAGCCTTATTTTCTGTAGCCACAGGTGCTTCTTCAGCCTTATTTTCTGTAGCTACAGGTGCCTCTTCAGCCTTAGGCGCTTCAGCAACCGGACTAGCTACTTCCTTATCAGCTGCAGTCAATTGGTCCAAGGTTGGTTTTTCTTCTGAAATAGGTTGCTCACTAACCTTGTTTTCTGTCTCTTCCAACTGCTTTAATACCTCAGGTGAAGCTGTAGTTGGTTGCTCTGATGTGGTTGGCGATGCTTGCTCTGTAGCCACGGCAGTAGTCGTTGTTTCATTCGCTGGGATTGCAACTTCTTCTGCTAGAGCTTGGTTGGCAAATAAAACCGAACCAATCATCAAAGAGCAGGCACCAACTGATAATTTTCGAATACTATAGCGGCAACGTTTCTCAAAAAATGGATTCTTCATTTTTTCTCCTTCCACTTCCAAAAGTAAGCGCTTTATTTTTATTTAAAAAAAGTAACTGCCCTTAAAATAGCAGAACTGTTCATTTTCATTTTACGATATTTATAAGTAGAGTCAACAGTCATCCTAAAATATCTATAAAGGGGTGAATAAATGATATAAATTAGACAATCAACCGCCTTTTTTCTACATTTAAATGATATTTTTCTAAAAAAACTGTATTTACTACTTGTTAGATTTACTTTTATCCTTTAAAATAGAATGGGAGAAATTCCGCGATTATTTTTCGGAGGAAAAAGAAAATGTCCATTAATTGGCAGGAAATTATTTTTCACTTTTTAGGTGGTCTGGGACTGTTTTTGTATAGTATCAAGACCATGGGAGACGGTTTGCAACAAGCAGCTGGAGACCGCCTTCGTTATTACATTGACAAATACACAAGTAATCCCTTCTTAGGGGTCTTAGTGGGGATTGTCGTCACTGCCCTCATCCAGTCAAGTACAGGTGTAACGGTTATTACGGTTGGACTGGTCAGTGCTAGTCTTCTCACACTTAGACAGGCCATCGGGATTATCATGGGAGCCAATATTGGAACGACCGTAACGTCCTTCATCATCGGTTTCAAACTTGGTGAGTATGCCCTTCCCTTGATTTTCCTTGGAACCATGTTCTTATTCTTTACAAAAAACCGTACTGCAAATAATATTGGACGTATCCTTTTTGGTGTGGGTGGTATCTTCTACGCCCTCAACCTCATTAGTGCTGGGATGAGCCCTCTTAAAGACTTGCCTCAGTTCAAGGAATACATGATTACCTTGGGGCAAAATCCTATCTTGGGAGTTGTGGCTGGTGCTGTCATTACCGTTCTGATTCAGGCATCTTCTGCAACCATCGGGATTCTACAAGGTCTCTATGCAGGTGGATTCCTCGACCTCAAAGGGGCACTACCAGTCCTATTCGGAGATAATATCGGTACAACCTTAACGGTTATTATCGCAGCAGCCGGAGCAAACATCTCTGCTAAACGGGTTGCAGCAACACACGTTACCTTTAACGTTTTAGGAACTATCCTCTGCTTAATCTTGTTAGGCCCATTCACTTCGATGATTGAGTACTTCCAAGCTTTACTTCACCTCTCACCTGAGATGACAATTGCCTTCTCACACGGTGCCTTTAACGTAAGTAACACCATCGTACAATTCCCATTCATCGGTGCTTTGGCTTACTTTGTAACTAAGTTAATCCCTGGTGAAGACGAAGTTGTTAAGTATGAACCTCTTTACTTGGATGAACAACTCATCAAGCAAGCTCCTTCTATCGCCCTAGGAAATGCCAAGAAAGAACTCTTGCACTTAGGAAACTATGCGGTTAAAGCATTTGACCTTTCTTACGACTACATTATCAATTCTAATGAAAAAGTAGCTGAAAAAGGACACAAAACTGAAGAAGCTATCAACACAATCGACGAGAAATTAACTCGTTACCTCATTAGTCTTTCTAGTGAAGCATTGAGTCAAAAAGAGAGTGAAGTCTTAACCAACATCCTTGACTCTTCTCGAGACTTGGAACGTATCGGTGACCACGCTGAAGCTTTGATTAATCTTAACGACTACTTGCAACGCAAGAATGTTCAATTCTCTAACTCAGCCCTAGAAGAGTTGGAAGATATTTACTGTCAAACAAGCGATTTCGTTAAAGATGCTCTTGAGAGTGTTGAAAACAATGACCTTGAAAAAGCTCAAGCTCTTATTGAACGCCATGAAGCCATCAACAAGATGGAACGCGTCCTTCGTAAGACTCACATTAAACGTCTCAACAACGGCGAATGTTCTACCCAAGCTGGTGTCAACTTTATCGACATTATTTCACACTACACTCGCGTGTCAGATCACGCTATGAACCTTGCTGAAAAAGTTTTGGCTGAACAAATTTAATACTCAATGAAAATCAAAGAGCAAACTAGGAAGCTAGCCGCAGGCTGTACTTGAGTACGGCAAGGTGAAGCTGACGTGGTTTGAATTTGATTTTCGAAGAGTATAAGATAAAAAAATGCTTTGATTCGAACGAATCAAAGCATTTTAAATAGTTCTCCAATCATAATGGAAGAGGCAGCTGCGCCCTTGTACCTAGCTTCTTCCTTTTGGATATAGCTGGCCAGATTGACTAACTCTGGCGCAGGAGTCTTGGGATTCTTGAGAAGTTCAAGTGTGACTAGCCCTGAAAGTCGGACTGCAAGCAAGCGTTCATTGGTGCTGGGCAACTGCTTAGCAGTTTCTAGGAGTGCAGCCACTAAATCTTCACTCAAGTTTTGACGGGCATGATTGTAAAGGTCCCGTATCAAGGTTTCTAGGTTTGGTTCTTCCATACCTATCACCTCCATCTTTTCAGTTTAATAATTTTTGATCAAATCTACAGTAGAGCGATCTAATTTTTTAACCAAGGCTTGTAGGAAAGCTTGAGCTTCTAAGAAGTCATCCATGGCATAAAGTGTTTGGTGTGAGTGGATATAACGAGCGCAGACACCGATTGTTGTAGATGGAACACCACCATTTTTCAAATGAGCTGCTCCTGCATCTGTACCACCTTTTCCACAATAGTATTGGTATTTGATTCCAGCTTCTTCAGCAGTTGTCAAAAGAAAATCTTTCATGCCTGGGAGAAGCAAGTGACCTGGATCGTAGAAACGAATCAAGGTTCCATCACCAATCTTCCCTTGACCACCATAAACATCACCTGCTGGTGAGCAATCCACTGCAAGAAATACTTCTGGATCAAATTTTGTTGTAGATGCATGGGCACCACGAAGTCCAACTTCTTCTTGGACGTTAGCACCAAGGTAAAGTTCATTTCCTAGTTTTTGGCCTGACAAGTTTTCAGCCAACTCGCTAATCATGAGCACACCGTAACGGTTATCCCATGCTTTTGAGATGATATTTTTTTCATTAGCAGTTAGGATTGCGCTACTATCTGGAACAATTGTATCTCCAGGACGGATACCAAAACTTTCAGCCTCAGCCTTATCTGCAAAACCACCGTCAAAAACGATATCTGAAATAGCTGGCATGGTTGGTCCACCTGTGCCACGAGTCAAATGTGGAGGAACTGAACCTGAAATTACTGGAATCACACGGCCTTGGCGAGTGAAGAGTTTAAAACGTTGGCTGCTGACAACCATCGGGTTCCAACCACCGATTTCAACTACTCGGAAGGTTCCATCTGGTTTGATTTCGCTAACCATAAAACCAACTTCATCCATGTGAGATGCTACTAAAACGCGAGGTGCATTGACTGCTTCTGAGTGCTTAACCCCAAAAATGCCACCCAAGCCATCAGTCACCACTTCATCCACGTGAGGTGTTAATTTTTCACGAAGATAAGCGCGAACAGGTGCTTCATGACCTGAGATAGCGGAAAGTTCTGTTACTTCTTTGATTTTAGAAAATAATGTTGTCATTTCTATCCCTTCTTTCTTTCAACCATTTTACCACTTTTTATAGGAGAAGGGTAGTGGAAATCAACATTTTACCAAGTAACTTACTCTT
>NZ_JAPVZO010000028.1:0-31811 GCF_041432445.1 Streptococcus sp. 27098_8_69
TCCTTTTCTTGATTTTCCACTTCTTCAGAGTGAGTTTCTCCCGAATTTTGTTTAGACACATCAACTTTTGAAGGTTGTTTATCTTCAAAATAAATATGTAAAGTTACAGGGATTTTATTATCAAATAAACTAATTCGATGACTCACTGAGAATTCTTTATAGGTAGGGGCCGCTTTTACGAAGCCTCCTATTCCTAGTAGAGAGACTATAAAGAATAAAAAAAATATAAATTTTCTTGTTTTAGAAAGGTAGTAAGCAACCAAGAGTAAACTTATAATTGATATACCAATTAAGGTACACTTGGTCCAAGTTTCTCCAGTACTTGGCAGAGCCTTTGACGTTTTTTTTATTTTTACATCAAATTTATGTGTTTGGTGGCTCCCTAATTCTTGTAAGGTTGGTAGCTTATCCACTAGCTCATAACCCGCAGGTAAGTCTAGTTGGTAACTTAAATTTTCTAAAGGTCGCTCTTGTTGATTTTCAACATTAATTGTAATAGTGTCCTGACCATTGGAATTTATTGAAGTTTTAATTTCCTGGTCAGCATAAACAATATTATAAGAAGTGAAAAGAAGAAGGATACCTGAAAGAATGCTAATGAAAATTTTTTTCAAACCTCTTTACCTCCTGACTTCTTTTTCATAAAAATTTATGTTTTGTATGTTATTTTAGCCTACCTATGTATTGGTGGGGAATTGCAATAAATATTTTGGAAAAGCATAAACATATATAATTTACCCTTTCTTGGTCTACGAATAACTACCCTTTGCCTGTAAGATGAACATTTATAGCCACATATACAAAAACTCTCATAGTATTTCTACTTGTAAGTGCCTTGACTTATGGAGAATTTTGTAGGATAAATCATCCACTAAAAATGTAATATGTACTATAAAATAAAACGTTTTCGTATTTTTAATTCGAAATTAATAGTTTTGATATTAATACTATCATCATTCGCTGATACTGTCAATTGATGTTAGTATGATTTTATGGGCACGTTTTGGTAGACTAGTATCTAACCAAAGGAGATGTCCAAATGAGGCAAAAATATACCAAAGAGTTCAAGGAAACAATTGTTCAATTGCATGAAGCAAGACAGCCTGTTTCAGATCTAGTCAAAGAGTACGGAGTTGCCAACCAAACTATATACAAATGGCTTCAACTATACGGGAAATCTAAAGATCAAAATGTATCCCTTCATGACCTCCAACAAATGTGCAAAGAGATGGCTAAAATGAAGGAGGAAAATGAAACCTTAAAAAAAGCCTTGACGATCTTTGCGAAGAAATAAAAGATTCTACTATCTTCCAAATGATCGACCATCTTTATGCTAGTTATCAGTTTTCTATCAAGATGATGTGTAGCCTATTCCAACTTTCACAGGCTAGCTACTACGCCTTTAAAAGCCATCAACCAAGCAAACGAGATCAAGAAAATAAACTTCTTTTAAAAAGGAGATTATGATCTCTTATCTTGCTTCTTCTAAGAGATATGGTGCTTCAAAGATCCATAAAGATTAATTGGAAAAGGGATACCAGATTTCTGAAAAGAGAGTACAAAAACTGATGACTGAATTAAATATTCGTTCGATCGTCAGAAAGAAATACCAACCTGCTTCATTGTCAAAACAAGAAGCAAAAGAATACCCCAATTTGTTAAAACGTGATTTTTCAACATATAAAATCAATCAAAAGTGGGTAACTGATATGACATATATCTACACACTTTCGGATGGCTAGTGCTATTTATCAAGCATTTTAGATCTTCATTCTCGGAAAATTATTGCTTGAAGACTTTCCAGACAGATGGAAACACGACTCGTTATAGAAACACTACAAGATGCCTTAAGTAAGCGAACTGTAGCAGATGGGCTTATCCTTCACTCAGATAGAGGGAGTCAATATACAAGTAAGGAATACAATGATTATCTTGAACACCACAGTATTCGACATTCCTATAGTGCTAAGGGATGCCCATACGACAATAGTTGTATAGAGTCATTTTACGCAACGATCAAAAAGGAGTGTATTTACGCCGAAGCTAATATTGGTTATAAAGATTTTCAGACCTGTTACGATAGTATTTTTAAGTATATTGAAGGTTTTTATAATTCGAGGAGGCGTCACAGCAAACTGAACTATCTTTGTCTGAATGAATTTGAAAAACAAATTGCTTAGTTAATAGTACTCCTTCTACGTGATTATAAAATTCATCTTATGATCTCGTAGAAGGGGTTCAGCAACCGAAGAGGGGCGCTAGCCTTCAATTTTCCTCCCAAAATGTGTCCAAAATATTGACAGAATTCCACTATCCCAATTACTTACAAGAGAAGAATAATGATATTTTTTACCATGATAGTAGTTTGAAAAAGCCCAACCACCTCCTGAGCTTTCTCCGTACGTCCATACTCCTCCATCTGGATATTGTACAGCAGCTGATACGGCTCCCATTATGAAATAAGAGCTAGAGCGAGTAATCTATGTTTTTTCGTTTTCATTTTATTTTTTCTTTCAAAAAAAGCAAACCCTGAGTAACAATACGACAAAATAAATTCTCCTCTCTTTTTTTGAAACCGCTTTCTTTATAAAGCAATGGTAACATTTTAACTATTATATGTCAATTAATTTTAAGTAAATCAAATCAGAAAAATTTTTTCAAATAAACTATTGTAATAATAAAAAAGCCTCTATAATATTTGTAGTGGGTAAATCCCCCATGGATCTTATGGAGCCTATTTTGTTGTAGAAAAAAAGTCCCATATGACCTATAATGAAAAGCAACCAAACCATCATTAGAAAGAATCATATGGAACAATTACATTTTATCACAAAACTACTCGATATCAAAGACCCAAACATCAAGATTGTAGATATCATCAATATGGATACACACAAGGAAATCATCGCTAATCTCGATTATGAGGCTCCACATTGTCCTAATTGCGAAAGTCAAATGAAGAAATATGACTTTCAAAAACCTTCTAAAATTCCTTACCTTGAGACGACTGGTATGCCTACCAGAATTCTTCTTAGAAAACGCCGTTTCAAATGCTATCAGTGCTCTAAAATGATGGTGGCTGAGACTTCTCTCGTCAAGAAGAATCACCAAATCCCTCGTATCATCAACCAAAAGATTGCCCAGAAGCTAATTGAAAAGACTTCTATGACCGATATTGCTCATCAGCTGGCCATTTCAACTTCAACTGTCATTCGCAAGCTCAATGACTTCCGTTTTAAGCATGATTTTTCTCGTCTTCCTGAAATTATGTCCTGGGACGAGTACACCTTTACAAAGGGAAAGATAAGCTTTATTGCGCAAGATTTTGATAACCTCAATATCATCACTGTTCTTGAAGGTAGAACACAAGCTATCATTCGAAATCACTTTCTTAAATATGATAGAGCCGTCCGATGTCGCGTGAAAATCATTACCATGGATATGTTTAGCCCCTACTACGATATTGCCATAAAACTTTTTCCTAACGCTAAAATCGTTCTAGACCGCTTTCACATTGTTCAACACTTAAGTCGTGCTATGAGTCGTGTGCGTGTCCAAATCATGAATCAGTTTGAGCGAAAATCCCATGAATACAAGGCTATCAAGCTCTACTGGAAGCTCATTTAACAGGATAGTCGTAAACTCAGTAATAAGCGTTTTTATCGCCCTGCTTTTCGCATGCACTTAACCAATAAAGAGATTCCAGACAAGATTTTGACCTATTCAGAAGGCTTGAAACACCACTATAATCTCTATCAACTCTTACTTTTTCACTTTCAGAACAAGGACCCTGAGAAATTCTTCGGACTCATTGAGGACAATCTTAAGCAACTTCATCCTCTTTTTCAGACTGTCTTTAAAACCTTCCTCAAGGATAAAGAAAAGATTGTCAACGCCCTTCAACTACCCTACTCCAACGCCAAATTGGAGGCAACAAATAATCTCATTAAACTTATCAAGCGCAACGCCTTTGGTTTTCGAAACTTTGAAAACTTCAAAAAACGGATTTTTATCGTTCTGAACATCAAAAAAGAAAGGACGGAATGTGTCCTTTCTAGATCTTAGCTTTTCTTCAACCCACTACAGTTGACAAAGAGCCATAAAAATCCCGACCTATTTTTTATAAGATAACTAAAGGGCTGCGACTAGAAAAGCGATACTTGGTCTTCCGCTTTCTAAGTCATAGCCTTTTTTTATTTATTTTTACGCTTGGATGGTGTTTGAATGGCGATTTTTACTTCAAAAATCGTACCATGAGGTTTGTTATCCTTAACACTGATGGTTCCTTTTAAGGCATCGACAATCTGTTTAGCTAAAGACAAACCTAACCCAAAGCCGCCTTTTTGGCGAGTACGAGCCTTGTCAACTCGATAAAAGCGATCAAAAATTTTCTTTTTATCTGCTGCAGAAATACCAATTCCATCATCAGCTACTGACAAATAGAGATTACGCTCCGTCGTAGCAATGACAAAATGAATATCTCCTTCTTCTTCTGTGTACTTGACAGCATTGTCAAACAAGATAGTCATCAGTTGCTTAAGAAGAAGCTTATCTGTTATGATGGTCCGATGAATACGATTTTCAAAATGAAAAGCACGGTTATTTTCAGACGCAATCATTTCATAGCTGGTAAAAGTTGTGTTAAAGAAATCCGGCTCTACCTCTCCTAACTCCGGTTTAATACCGTCATCACGACGAGCTAAATTAAGTAGATTAGTCGTTAAAAATCGCATGTTCCGAACTTCTTCTAGACTGGAGGCAATACTCTCACTTGACTCCATAATAGTTGCCTCAGGTTTTCTGAAAAGAGTTTCTAGACGATTTTGAAGAACAGCCAATGGAGTTCGTAACTCATGACTGGCATTTTCCACAAAGCTCTGTTGCTTTTGCATGCTCTCAAGTAAAGGTTTAACACTGACACGCGCAAGATAAAGGCTGGCAAGGATGGATAAAATCCAGAAGCTAGCCATGACTACCACGATTAATTGCTCATGATTTTGACTGATTTGCTCTATCTGACTGGTATTCATCAAAACCGCTGCATACTTAATATTGGTCGAGACAGAATCGATATTTATTTCAGATAAAATCACTCGGTAAATCTCATCCTGACCGTAACTATTCTGAACATGAAGTTGTCGAATATGATTCAAATCCTTTTTATTAAAAGTAATCTTATCAAGACCTAAAAAGCGGTTGCCAGTCACTAATTGATTCAAATTTGAATCCAACAAAATCACTTCTGTATTGGAACTGACCGTTGGTTTTTTATCCGTTGATGGAGTCACGGATTGACTATTGAGATCTTTGACTTCATCTGTTGCTCGATTGACAGCCAACTGGATGACATCTTGAGGATTGGCACTGAGAGACAGAAGCTTCTCATCTACTGAGGTGTAGAGACTGGAGTGCATAACCTGCAAGATAATCAAGGTCATAGCAGAGAAAATCAGAGTAAATACTCCAAAGTTACGGATAAAATAACTGAAATCCTCCGCATACCAATTCTTTTTAAATTTATTAAACATGTTTTAAAATATACCCAACACTACGCAAGGTTTGGAGGTTTTCAGCAAAGACTGATCCCTTTAATTTCTTACGAACTTTTGATACGTAAACCTCTACGACAGAGATAGTTGTATCACTATCGAATCCCCATAAACGGTCAAAAATCTGGGTTTTGGGTAAGATAACATTTTGATTTTGGAGGAAATAAACCAAGAGATCAAATTCTTTACCCAATAATTCAACAGCAGTCTCATTGACTTTAACCTCATTAGTAGAGAGATTGACAGTCAAATCACCATAGGAAAGGGTATTTTCATTGAACTTACCAGAACGTTTAAGCAGGGCCTGAATACGCATCTTGAGTTCTTCTAGATAGAATGGTTTTGTCAGATAATCATCTGCCCCAAGCTCAAATCCGTGTCCCTTATCATCGAGACTTTCCTTGGCTGTCATGATCAGAACAGGAGTCGAAATACCTTTTTCACGCAATTCTTTTAAAACTTGGAATCCATTTTTTTCAGGCAACATCAAGTCCAATAGAATCAAATCATAAACACCACTTTCAGCCTCATAAAGACCTTCTTCTCCATCAAAAACCTGCATGACATCTGCAAAATCATCCAAGAAATCAAATACTGAATTAGACAGGCCTAGGTCATCTTCCACTAATAGAATTTTGATCATCAAAAATTCCTCCTTATTATACCTATTATAGCAAAAATATCTTAAAAAAAACTCAACTTCCCTTGTTTTTCCTAGAGAAAGTTGAGTTTTTGTAATCTATTTAGACTAGAATCTTTTAAGCTTTGCTATATTGAGCTACAACTGCTTCAACTGCTGCTTTTTCACGCTTGATCAATTCAACGCGAGCTGCGATGTCCTTAATTCCCATGCGGATATTACGGCTAAGGGCAAGGTCAGAAAGTTGTGGTTCATAGAATGCCTTGTATTCTGCCAAGCGTTGCTCTGTTTTAAAGATGTGTGATGGGAAGATGACAAAACTGTCAAAACTCATATCACCACCAAGAGCTGCCTTAATCCAATCCCAGTTTTCACGTGCCCACACCCATACAGTTTCTTGAGTTGCTTGGTGTCCGAGGAATTGGAGATACCATGCTGAAAGGTCCTGTGGTTTCACGACAAATTTGTCCTTCCAAGTTGCAAGCAGTGTTTGGATGTTCTCTGCATCTGTCGCATAAGCAAGAGCTGCTGCCAATTGGCGTTTAAAAGCGGCATCTGTCGCATGAGTATAAAGATCGAGATAAGTTGCGACCAATTCCTTAGTCTCATGGTGTTTCATTTCATTGATGAGAACTTGTGAACGAATAGCTGCTGGAAGTCCTGAAAGATTATCCTTGTGGGCTGCAAAAATTTGACTAGCAACTTGACTGGCTTCCTCGTCATTTGAACGAATCATCATAGAAATTGTCAATTGACGAACCAATTCATCCTCATCAGATTCACCCTCTTTAGCTTCAAAACCAAGACGATCATAGTTGTAACGAGCCAGTTTAGCAATAAGGGCTTTAAAGGCTTTTTCTGCCTCTGTTCCTTCATCAATGAAGCGTTCAAGGGCTGTAATAACTTGAGAAACGGCAGCAACAACTAGGTAAGATTCTTCTTGTGCCAATTGATCCACTACTGGAAGCAAGTCTGCGTATGAAATGTGACCAGCTTCAGCTAGCAAACGACGTTCTTGAACAATTTGAAGTTTACTAGTGTTATCAAGTTCTACTAATTCTGAAAGAACAGCATCCAATAATTCCCCTTGATAGTCAGTAATGTAATGTGCTGTATTTTCAGTGTTAAGACGAAGGGCTCCTTTGTTTTCAGCAAGAAGAGCTGCATAACCTGGAATTTCGATGCTTTCAGTTTCGAGTGTATCTGGTAATCCTTTCCAGTTGCTGTTAAGTGGCACTACCCAAAGACGGTTCTTGTCTTCATGTTCACCGATAAAGAATTGTTTTTGTGAAATCTTCAACACATCATTTTCAACTGTAGCAGTAAGGACTGGATAACCAGGTTGCTCCAACCAAGAATCCATGAAGGCTGCTACATCACGACCAGATGCTTGTCCGAGGGCGTTCCAAAGGTCACGACCAATGGTATTTCCGTATTGGTGTTTTTCAAAGTAAGCATGCAAACCTTTGGCAAAATCAGCATCTCCTAACCAACGGCGAAGCATGTGCATGAGACGGCTTCCTTTGGCATAAACGATAGCACCATCGAAGAGCGTATTGATTTCATCTGGGTGGCTAACTTCAACGTGGACAGATTGAACGCCATCTGTCGCATCACGTTTAAGAGCGGCTGGCACTCCACTTGTTTGGAAGTCTTCAAAGATATTCCAGCTTGGCTCGATAGCATCCACACAGACGTATTCCATCATATTAGCGAAGCTTTCATTGAGCCAGAGGTCATCCCACCACTTCATAGTCACAAGGTTACCAAACCATTGGTGAGCAAGCTCGTGGGCAATGACTAGAGCAACTTGTTGACGGCTGGCAAAGGTAGAGTTCTCATCCACAACCAAGTAAACTTCACGATAAGTCACAAGACCCCAGTTTTCCATAGCACCAGCTGAGAAGTCAGGAAGGGCGATGTGGAGAGATTGAGGAATAGGGTATTTTACACCGTAGTAATCTTCGTAAAACTCGATTGAACGAACAGCGATGTCTAGTGAGAAATCAAGGTTTGAAAGTGGATGCGCCTTGGTTGAGTATACACCTACCAAAGTACCATTTTTTGTCTTAGCAGTTACCCCTTGCAAATCACCAGCAACGAAAGCTAGCAAGTAAGAAGACATACGTGGAGTTGTCTCAAACTTCCAGATACCAGTTTCCTGGCGGTTTTCAACATCAATCTCTGGCATGTTAGACAAGGCCAATTCACCTTCTGCTTGGTCAAAGCGAAGAGCTAGGTCAAAGGTTGCTTTGGCTTCTGGTTCGTCCACACATGGGAAGGCTTCACGAGCAAAGTGACTTTCAAACTGAGTTGACAAAACTTCCTTCTTAACACCATCAACTGTATAGTATGATGGGTAGATTCCTGTCATGTTGTCTGTGATTTTACCTGAAAATGCTAGAACCAATTCAACTGAACCAGCTTCTTCAAGTTCGATATGAAGAGCTTCGTTTTCATTATCAACTGTAAATGGACGAGCTTGACCTGCTACTTCAACAGAAGCAATTTCTAGGTCTTTTTGGTGAAGGGAAATACGGTCACTTTTAGCTTGACCAGTAATAGTTACTTTTCCTGAAAAAGTCTTGGTCTCACGACTCAAGTCTAAAAACAAATCATAATGTTCAGGAACAAATTTTTCAATATAATGTTCTACTGCTTGCATCATATTCTCCTATTCTATATTTCTGAGCAAATGCTTTAGTTCAAACATACCTATTTTATCATATTTTAAGTCAGAAAAAAGCTTTGGACGGTTATTTCCAAAACTTTCTTCCTTCTAGTAGTCTACAGAGGATAAACCTTGCGAAATTCTTCTAAAACAACCTTGCTGTCAGGTGTAAAAGTCAAACCTGCTTCTCCTAACCAGTCTTTGAAAAAGTCTTCATGAACCTGACGCCAGTAGGCTAAAGATTTGTCTCCCTCACCTTCCTTGTAGGCATGGTCGGCTGAAACCTGATGGAAAGGCTGAACGGAAACCTTTGTAATTTCGACGATGCAAACAGCTTGATCCTTACTGTCTAAAATAGCATCAAAAGTTCCTTCTTGTGGAAGGGGTTCGTCCTCTACTGCGTAAAGATCGTAAGCTGAGGCAGTTGCTGTTTTTTCGCCTGTAAACACAAGATCCGCTAAAAGGTCTGGATCCACTCCAAAGGCCCAGGCGTCTATCTCATCTCCGATAGAGGGGTTGATTTGCTTGTAGGCATTCCACATTTCTTGAGGTGTCATAGGTTGCTCCTTTGTATTTTTTTACTTTCTTCTTTTACACGTTTGAGATGGTTTGGATGGTCAATCTCTAAATTAAAAATCTCTGGAATAGAACTGTAATGGATAATGCACTTGATATCCATTTGATTCATTTTTTGTATGAAAAAAGCATTCAGATATCCTGCTACAGCAAAGTCAACCTTTTCCCTACTTGCTTTATCCTGCATCTGTCTCAGCATTTCTAACATAATGGGACTTTCCATATCATGCCATTGACTATTTCTCACAGTCGCAAAAACAAAAGAAGTCAAATCATTCATTCCAACTATAATCTTTGAAATACCGGTTTCAATTATTCTGTCCAAGTCAAAATAAGCTGACGGTAATTCAATCATTGTTCCAACTTTTCCAGTAAAACCATGCTGGCTCAACACTCTAATAGCTTGTCTTAATTGGTCGGCATCATTGACAAAAGGAAAAATAACAGACAAATTGGGATTGTTTTGATAAACTTCTGTAACGACATGTGCCTCAGCCTGAAACTCATCCGGACACGCCAGTAAACGCCTAGTTCCTCTATATCCAAACAAAGGATGATTTTCATCAAAGTACTCTTTAGTTCCCTCTAAACAATTGGCTTCTGTATTCGTTAATTCAGAAAAACGATACCAGACTTCTTCATCTGAGTACAAGGAGCAGATAGTATCTAGATAATCTTTTACAAATTGCTGACAACTTGGTAACAGGATGTTTTGATTGAGCTCTCTCAACAAGTATTCCCCACGAATCATGCCGACGTGGTGCAATAGTTGTGGGTAAACTTTTTCAACAATTCTTTCGCCACTAAGAGCCAGTTGGTTTTTCATAGCCATTCACCTCGTCTTAAAAGATACATTATCACATATCATTATATGACACTTTCCTCTAGTTCAAAAGCTTCATAAGGTTCAGCTAACTCGTATCCTAAAAATTCTGCTACTTTTTTGGAAGCCTCGTTATGAGCATCCCAAAGTGGAAACATATCTCTATTTAAACTCTCTAGAATCATTGCAGCACCAAGTTTTTTAGCAAATCCATTTCCTTGTTTGTCTGGCCTAGTTGCAACTTCCACTTCAACTGCTCCACGGTAAACTAACCCTGACGAAATCCCAGCAATCACTTCATTATCTTTAAGAATAACAAAGCCAAATCCACCTTTTAAAGCAAAATCTTGGTAGGACTCAAAATCCCCTTGTAAATCTTGTGACCATTCTTCCTCAGAAAGGCAGTTATAAATACGATTATCAATAGGCACAATATTGTAACCTTCCTCTATATGAGTAACTAGATCATTTAGAAATTCAACTTTAAAATTTGCCTTATCCTTAAAAGAATAGCGAGTAAAAGAAATTAACCCACCTTGCTGATGCAGAAAATCTTGCCACTTAGTGTCTTCTGAAATAATAATCTTATAATCTAAACCATATTGCCTAACAAAATCTTCCCAAAATCTGGAATCCAACTCCCCTGCTAGGTATAGAAAATTCCCAATATCATAAAAGCTCGTTGTCCTATCACTGTTTCGATAAACAGTCCCGATTTGAGATTTAAGACCATAGAGAACCATATATTTCTTCCATGTTTTAAATAGTTCCATTATTCCTCAATTTTACCTTCCAATTCTTATAGCTTGTCATGTCCAATTCTGGAAATCCTCGTAACTCTGCCTTCACCTTCAATACTAAGGGTGAGGCATTTTCTTGGGTCATTTGCTCAATAGGGACCCAAACTACATTTGCTGAATCATTGCTTCCATCAAGAACCTCTTGAGGAAGGGATTGTTGAGTGCCTTCGAAATCGAGTACGATATCATAAAAGGCCATGATATGGTGAACTGCGAAGTCTTCACCATTTTCTTGAACCATCACATCGTAAATTCTAGGATTTGAATAACTGCTAAGAGAATACCCTGTCTCTTCAAGAACTTCTCTCTTGAGAGTTTCTGTCAGCCCCTCCCCTACTTCCTGACTACCACCAGGTAAATCAAAACGATGTTGATAAGGTCCTCTCGTTTTCTCAATGCAGAGTAATTTTCCTTTCTCATAGCAAATGCCATAGACACCAAAGTGATTTTTGATTTCCATATTCCACTCTTTCTAACAATCCAAGATTGATACCTTACCTCATCCTTTAAAAGAAAAGAGGCTATAGATTTCATGTTCCTTGATATACTTCTTCAGTATCTCCATATTCTCTTCAATTTTTGCCTGAATATCTGTCTTTTCACAAGATGACTCAGCAATAAAGAGGTGAATCTTCAATAAATCTGTCAAGTATAGCAGACGACGTTCCATTTCTGATTCAGGACTTGAAGCTTGCTTAATTTTTGCAAGCTTTTGCTCCAAGCTATCACCATTCAAAAATCTCTGATGACCTCTCCTTCTTATGTTTTGAGTGGATTCTTCCCCTTGTTCTAATGGGGATAAAAGAAGTTTTTTATAGGCAGATAGCTTATTTTCTGTTTCTCTTTCCATCCAGGTCAATAAAACCAGAGAACTATCAACAAAGGTCCAAGTGTTATAATTTCCTTCAAATGGGACTTGTATAACACTCTCCAATAATTTCTTAGCAATTTCCTCTTGACCATCTAGATAAAGTAGATAGGCCAGATGATTAAGCGATTCGAGATAGCTAGCTTGAGTCTTCTTATTCTTTTTGGGAACCAGGTTTAAATAAGATACTAACTCAAGATTATTTTCAACCTCTTCGATTAGTTCTTTCACATTCATTTCTTTTCTCCTATCCAGTTCACTTTTTGTTATTGAGAAAGGCTTTAATTACAAATCTATCTCAGCTCACTCTTACCGAAATAGATATTCTTTCGCTGTCTCTTGGACATCCTGGGAAAGGTAGCGCTCTATCAAGTCACCTGTCCCAGCAATAAATTCCTCCTGTGGGACATCTTCTCTTTGGTTCCAAAAATTTGAAAAAGCGAAATAGAACTCAAAAAACTCCGTCAAACTTGCGCTGAGTTTATAGAAGTTAGGATCTCCAGGACTGCCCGCGTAAACAGGGGATTTTTCATCTTTCATATCGCAGAAAAGAATATCGTCTGTATCTGTAGTAGCGAATATCTGGTATTGCCCTTCACTAAATTGAAGAACATCTTGTAAGGCCCAGCATTCAACTGTCCTTGCAGGAGAGTCTAATGGCAACAAAACGATATTAAAATTTTGATTGGCAAAAAACAAATCCTTATCGAACTCTGTATGTTGATAGTAATCAAGCAATTCTCCTGTCAAATTGGAAGACTGAATCCTTAATTTTTCATTTGAAAAACTCACTGATTGGGGAATAAACGTTGTTTCCTCATAGAGTTTAATAATCTTTTTTAATACAGTAACTACTGTCATTTTTCTCTCCTCGGTCATTCGTCTTACGTCTCCTTTAAGAATTCCAGCCATATCTTCACATCTGGATTTATCTTATGTGCAATCTCACTCCTTATGAGATTCGTTTATTTATAACGGAACTTCATAAATTTAGGAGAGCTAATCAGAATCAAAAGACATAAAACTATCATGTTGCTGATAATAATTCAAAGCACCGACCAAGTCTTGGAGACTTGCATCTGGCTTTTCCTCAAGTGCGACTGCAAGAACATCAATCAACTGCTCTCCATAGTAGACTAGTTGCAGATCTTGATCCGTTGCATCAGCTGGGTAGAAATCACGGTCTTCCACGACATCCGGATAATCGGATACCCGATAGAGCCTAGCTAGTGCCAGTTCTCCATCCTCCTTGCCATAGAGGCAAAAATCATCTGATGCCAACTTGTCCACGCGCACCTGCTCAATGATCTGATCTAGTGAAAGTTCTTGGTGTTTTCGCATCCCGTCTCCTTTTTAATCTCACTCTTCAACAAAAGAGTTCAAAAATTCCTCAAAAGACGGCCATTGACCGTAGATCTCGGCTTTTTCTTCCAGAACATAGAAGTAAACCATACCATAATCTTCTTCCCTTAGAGAAAGAACATAGTTGCCAGAACCAGGATCATAGGCGAAATGGAGAAGGTCTGTAGCCCTAAATCCTGCAGGCACAGCCTCATCGTCATACCATGTAAGAGACTTCCTCATTTCCTCAAGTGAATTAAAGGAATTGAAAGGAAAGAGGTGATGTTCATCGTGGACACCACTTACTTGGGGCTGACCACCGTTGTACTTGAGATAAAAGTCCATCATAGGCTCCGGTAATTTCTTCCCAAGAATCTCCTCAAATTGTAAAAGGTCTTCTTTTGAAATCGGTGAATCTTCATCAAGCATCCTAAACATGATTACTCCCTTCAGTTTTCTACAATTCTTCTTTTAGTATCTTGTCAATAAAGTCATAGACATTTGCAGCAACTTTTTCCATTTCTAAGGAGCCTAAAGCACCCAGGTCATTTTCATAAATGCAATCATCAGAATTTTTCTTGATAAAGTAAGCCAAATCTCCTTCTTGTCCAATCATAAAGTAATCTGGCTCTACTTCCTCAATCTGATAAGTCTTATTACGCTCTTGAAGATCCTCCTTAGCATACAAACAGATGCCTGAATCTCCAATTTCATATGGGTCAATCTCTTCCCACTCTGATAAAAACTGATAATAGAGATTGGGCAAGACAAATCCAAACTCATCTCTTTTCATAGCTTACCTCCACATATTTATAGAATAGCAACTATGCTACTTCAAAGACCATCCACCGTCAATAGTGAGAATTTGCCCCTGCATGGCGCTTGCTTTTCCACCTGCTAAAAAGAGGCTGACTTCTGCCACTTCTTCTGGCTCAATCCAGCGTTTGATAGGTGTTTCACTGGCTACCCAGTCAGCTAGTCCACCTGGCTCAAAGTCAGCTGCGGTCATACCAGTCTTAACTGCACCAGGAGCAATCCCAAAGACCTGAATACCAGCTTCAGCATAGTCTAGAGCTAATTGCTTGGTAAAACCAGCTAAGGCGTGTTTGGACGAGGTATAGGCGTGACCACCACCGCCAGCTAAGCTTGAAGCAATGGAACACATATTGATGATGGTTCCTTTTTTATTTTCCAGCATTTGAGTCAGATAATGTCGCGTCAACTCTACTGGAGTCACATAGTTGATTTCAAAAATCTCTTGGATTTCTTGGGCAGACTGTTCCAGTAAAGGTTTGTAGTCATCCAAAACCCCAGCTGTATTGCAGAGAATATCAACTTGAGGGCACCATTCAAAAATAGGTTCCAAGTCAAGCGTTAAATCACGTTGTAAAAAGTGAAAATCACCTTGCAAGTCAGGATTATCCTCCTGATCCACACCGTAAACTTGATACCCTTTTTCTAAAAATAGGCGAGCTTGTGCAAGACCAATCCCTGAGCTAACACCTGTAACTAAGACACGTTTAGTCATGAACTTCCACCCAGTCTACCGCTAGGACATCACAAGGAGTTGGGCTCCACATAGAAAAACCTTCCCCTTCACCAGACACGTTGATGAGGAAATAGGGTGTCACTTCAAGAGCGACCCCGTTTTGCTCGATAGTGTCAAAAAGTTGAACATAGTTTTCAGCTCCACCCCATCCAGTACGTACATATTTCTTCTTAGCCTTTAGTCCAGGCAAAATTTCTTCAAATGTCATGTTTTTCTCCTTTGTTATCTATGAATCTTAATTTAATTATAACAAAAAACCGTTTTCCAACGGCTTTTTGACTGTAATTTCTGAAATGTAATTTCCCCTTACGGCAAATCATTCCCTGCTGCGAGGTAAATCTCGTACCATTCTTTTCGTGTTAGAATCAGGTTACTTGCTTGGCTAGCTTCTAGCAAATGTTTTGGATTTGTTGTCCCTACCACCGCCTGCATCTTGGCTGGATAGCGTAACACCCAAGCGATAGCAATAGCTGATGGGCTGACTCCATATTTTAAGGCTAGTCGATTTAGGACTTGGTTTAGTTGTTGGAACTTCTCATTGCCAACAAAATTTCCCTTGAAGTAGCCAAACTGTAAAACTGACCAGGCCTGAATAACCATGTCGTTCAATTTACAGTATTCAAAGACGCTTCCATCACGCAAAGCCGCCTTGTTCCCTTCCATATTGACATGAAATCCTGCTTCAAAACCAGGTGTGAAAGCTGCACTTAGTTGTAATTGATTGATAGCTAGAGGCTGTTTGACTTCTTTCTTCAGTAACTCCATCATCATAGGATTTTGGTTGGACACACCAAAGTCTCGAACTTTACCAGATGTGTGGAGAATGTCAAAGGCTTCAGCCACTTGATTAGCTTCCATCAATGCATCTGGACGGTGAAGAAGCAAGCTATCTAAATAATCAACCTGCAATCTTTTTAAAATACCATCTACTGACTCTAAAATATAATCTTTTGAAAAATCAAAATAGGTAAATTCTTCAATGCGAATACCACATTTGGATTGAATCCACATCTTTTCTCGCAGGTCAGAGCGATTCTTTAACACTTGACCCAGTAATTCTTCGCAACGTCCATCACCGTAGATATCCGCCAAGTCAAAGGCATTGATTCCAACAGACAGGGCTGTTTCAACCAGCTCCTCTACTTCTTTGACCGACTTGTCACCGATGCGCATCATACCGAGCACAATTTCTGATAGTTCTTTTTTCTCTTGACCAAGAGTTATGTATCTCATCAAATTTTTCTCCTTTAATTTCTACTGTTCTTCCCTTCATTATAACAAAAAACCGCTTTGCAACGGCTTTTTGACTGTATATTAGTTCAATAAATTAATAGCTTTCCAATTTTTTAATTATTTAAGTTCAATCAATTTATTATAAATTTCCTCAGTTAACTCTTTCTGCTGTGTTCCTGTTAGATAATGTGAAGTACGAATTAAAACAGTGCCATAAACATAGTGTGAGCCAGGATTTAAAGCAGTAGCATCAAATACACTAATATATGTGTTGCGTTTTTCAGCATCTTCTTTTGTCCTATAAACTTCTACATTTCCACCAGCATCATTACCTTTTTGAACAATATCAGATCCCTCTACTGAATGTGTCACTCGATTATCAACAAAATATACAGACGCTGTATACCCACCTTGTTTATTCAATTTATTATTTGGATCGTTATTTTCAGTAACAGACTGCACTCCTGTAATTGAAGAAATTTCTTTAAGTCTTCCTTCAACAAAAGTATTAGACGGATTTATAATTTGTTTTAGTTGAAGAATGCTATTTTGATAGTGAGTCTGTTTGTCAGATAAATTCTTTTTTGTTTCACTATAGTCCACTGGTTTGCTTAATTCTTATTGTTTTTGTAAAAAATCAGCGAACCCAATACTATTCCATTCAACAAGCCTAAAGAAATACCATATTCAACTGGAAAAACTAAAAAAATTGCAAATACTATTCCAATCATCACCCCTAGTGAGGCTGCTGTTGAAATTACATATTCATTTACTTTCTTCATTTTCTTTACACCTCATTTCCTTTTTGTATATAAGCTGTAGTACTCTCCACCAAGAGCCATTAAGTACTTATGATTTCCTGACTCAACAATCTTACCACCTTTCATTACAAAAATAATATCCGCATCCTTAATCGTTGACAATCTATGAGCTACAATTATTTGAGTACAGCCCTGACTTTTTATATACTTTGTTATTCTTTCCTCATTAATAGTGTCTAATGCACTAGTTGCTTCATCTAAAATTACAATACTAGGATTATTTATTAATGCACGTGCCAGTGCTATCCGTTGTCTTTGACCACCTGAAATATTTGAACCCATCTCTGAGATGATAGTATTAAATTTCATCGGCATAGCAATGATTTCATCATAGATTTGAACTGCTTTACAAACTTCCTCTATCTTTTGTGAAGTAACTTCGTGCTTTAAAGTTATGTTATCAAGAATACTTCTGTTCAATAAAAACGAATCTTGTGGAACTACTCCTAAATTTTGACTTAATATTTTTTATCTATTTGATTAATAAATAATCTTTCCGAGTGCTTAGCTATTTTAAAATATTTTAAAAATTCATTATAAAAATAAATCAATTCATCAATGGAAAGATTACAATAATATTTGGAATAAATGAATAAATCTTTTATTTTCCGAGACAACTCACTACCAATCCCCTTTGCAGTAGGTAAAATATTGTTCTCAAATAAGGTAGATATAGTTATAAAATCATTTAATAAGCGATGAATATTGATTTCTTCTAATTGTTTACTCTTTAATAATTGATAACAATAGTGATATTTTTTTCATATTATTCCTCCTTTTACTTTTTAATTATTGTATAATAAATAAAAAGTATTTAAAATTTTGTTGGGAAAGTGGGAAAAATATGAAATCAAAACTTGGTACAACACTTAGAAAAATTCGTAAAGGGAAACAAATCAGCTTGTGCTCTATTGCTGATGATAATTTATCGAAATCACAGATTTCTCGTTTTGAGCGAGGCGAATCAGAGATATCTTGCATCCGACTGATTAATATTTTGGACAAATTACATATATCTCTGGATGAATTTCTCATTTTACATGATAATGATTATACAAAAACTGAATCGTTTGCTAACTTGATACAGTATATTAGAAAAGAGTATTCTTTACAAAATATCCAAAATATTTCAACTTTACTTTCTGATTCCTCAAATTACAATTTAAATTCATTTGAAAAAACAATGATAAAGTCTATCATACACACACTAGATAATGATGTCGCTCCAACTGAAGAAGAAATCCTTCAATTAACAGACTTTCTTTTTAAAGTTGAAAAGTGGGGATATTATGAAATTATTCTTCTGGGAAATTGTGCCCGAACAATAAAATATGAAGCATTGTTCTTACTTACAAAAGAAATGTTAAAAAATTATATCTACTCTTCTCTAAATAAAACTAATAAAAAGTTAGTTACGCAACTCTCAATTAATTGCTTAATATCAAGCGTTGACATTGAACAATTTGAAAATTGTAAATACCTAATAAAAGAAATATCACAATTACTAGAAAATGAACTAAATTATTATGAACAAACTGTATTTCTCTATTCACAAGGGTATTTTGAATTTCACCATGATGCTGATGCTGGAAAATCTAAAATGCAACAAGCACTCCAAGTATTTGAAATACTTGGAGAAAAAAGTATTTATAAACAATATTTAAATCACTACTCCAAAAATATAGAAAAAAACTCCTAATAAAAAAGGAGCAATCTACTCCCACAGACACCTTTATATTTTTGCCTTTTTGACTCCCATGTGTATTTGGAAATAGATTTTAAATAATTCTGCTATTATTCCGACTACCTCACTTCAAACAGTTAAGCTGATACTCCTATCGAAAATCATGACCACCCGTCTAACGGGTGGTTTGTAGTGAAATGAAATAAAAACTTAACAAATTGATTGGGGAAGTCAAACTAATTTCTAACAATTTTTTAGAAACAACAGTGTACCATTCCAACTTCAATCTACTATATTTGTCTCGCACCTAACGGAGCAAGACAGACTGAAAGTCACATAGAAAAAACAGAACTAGCATGAACTAGTCCTGTCTATTTTTACCCAATCACACTTCCGTTTGGTACAGCTGGATCAACTGTGAGAAGGGTTAATTTGCCATCATGCTCAGCTGAGAGAATCATCCCTTGGCTGACATATTTTTTCATCATTTTACGTGGTTTGAGGTTGGCAACGATTTGGACTTTCTTGCCGACCAATTCTTGTTCGTTTGGATAATATTTTGCAATACCAGAAAGGATTTGACGATCTTCACCATCTCCAGCATCCAAGCGGAATTGAAGCAACTTATCAGAACCTTCTACTTTAGAAACTTCTTTGACTTCTGCGACACGTATTTCAACCTTATCGAAGTCTTCAAACTTGATTTCTTCCTTGTTTAGTTTGAGTTCGACTTCATCTGGATTCCATTCTTTTTCGACGGCTGGCTTGTTGCCTTCCATTTGTTCCTTGATATAGGCGATTTCTTCTTCCATATCGAGACGTGGGAAGATTGGTGTTCCTTTGGCCACTACAGTCACACCTGTAGGGAAATCAGCCAAGCTCAAGTTTTCAAGGCTAGAAACTTCTGCTAGACCAAGTTGTGTCAAGACTGCACGACTGGTTTCCATCATAAATGGCTCAATCAAGTGAGCTACGACACGAAGGCTAGCTGCCAAGTGGCTCATCACACTTGCCAATTGGTCACGGTGCGCTTCGTCCTTAGCCAGTACCCATGGAGCTGTCTCATCGATGTATTTATTAGTACGTGAGATGAGAGTCCAGACTGCTTCAAGTGCACGTGGATAGTCAACTGCTTCCATGTAGGTATTGTAGTCAGCGATTGATTGTTCTGACACTTGAGCAAGTTCATTGTCAAAGTCTGTTACACCTTCTACATAGGCAGGAATTTGACCATCAAAGTACTTGTTAATCATTGAAACCGTACGGTTGAGGAGGTTTCCGAGGTCATTTGCTAATTCATAGTTGATACGCCCTACATAGTCCTCTGGAGTGAAGGTTCCGTCTGAACCAACTGGAAGGCTACGCATGAGGTAGTAACGAAGTGGATCGAGACCATAGCGCTCTACCAGCATTTCAGGATAAACGACATTCCCTTTAGACTTAGACATCTTACCGTCTTTCATGACAAACCAACCATGGGCAATCAAGCGGTCAGGTAATTTAACATCCAACATCATAAGAAGGATTGGCCAGTAGATGGAGTGGAAACGAAGGATGTCTTTCCCAACCATATGGAAGACTGTTCCATTCCAGAACTTATCAAAGTTACCATGTTCATCTTGACCATAACCAAGAGCTGTCGCATAGTTAAGAAGGGCATCGATCCAAACGTAGACAACGTGTTTTGGATTTGATAGGACTGGTACACCCCAGGTAAAGGTTGTACGAGATACTGCTAAGTCTTCCAAACCTGGCTCAATGAAGTTACGCAGCATTTCATTCAGACGACCATCAGGAGTGATGAAGTCAGGATGTGATTTGAAAAATTCGACCAAGCGGTCTTGGTATTTGCTGAGGCGAAGGAAATAAGACTCTTCTGAAACCCATTCAACCTCGTGACCTGATGGAGCGATACCGCCAGTTACATTTCCAGCTTCGTCACGGAAAACTTCTGCAAGCTGGCTTTCTGTAAAGAATTCCTCATCTGATACTGAATACCAACCAGAGTATTCTCCCAAGTAGATGTCATCTTGAGCAAGCAAGCGTTCAAAGACCTGTGCGACAACTTTTTCATGGTAGTCATCAGTTGTACGGATAAATTTATCGTATGAGATATCTAGTAATTGCCATAGTTCTTTAACTCCAACTACCATTCCATCAACATAGGCTTGAGGCGTGATGCCAGCTTCTTCTGCTTTTTGCTGGATTTTTTGACCATGTTCATCAAGACCAGTCAAATAAAAGACATCGTAGCCCATAAGGCGTTTGTAACGAGCTAGGACATCACAAGCGATGGTAGTGTAGGCAGAACCGATATGAAGTTTACCAGATGGATAGTAAATCGGCGTTGTAATATAAAAATTCTTTTCAGACATAATATTTCCTTTCCAGGCTAATGAAACCTGTTTTTCTAACACTTCATTATATCATATTTTGATGATTTTCGATAAGGAAATCCATACAAAAACGGCTCTATAATATTTGTAGTGGGTAAATCCCCTATGGATCTTATGGAGCCTATTTTTGTGTAGAAAAAAAGTCCCATAAGATCTATAATGAAAAGCGACCAAACCATCATTAGAAAGAATCATATGGAACAATTACATTTTATCACAAAACTACTCGATATTAAAGACCCTAATATCCAGATTCTAGATGTCATCAATTGGAATACACACAAGGAAATCGTCGCTAAACTGGACTATGACGCCCCGTCTTGCCCTGAGTGCGGATGTCAAATGAAGAAATATGATTTTCAAAAACCGTCGAAAATTCCTTACCTCGAAACGACTGGTATGCCTACCAGAATTCTTCTTAAAAAGCGTCATTTTAAGTGCTATCATTGCTCGAAAATGATAGTCGCTGAAACCTCTATCGTTAAGAAGAATCATCAAATTCCTCGTATTATCAACCAAAAGATTGCGCAAAAGTTGATTGAGAAGACTTCTATGACCGATATTGCTCATCAGCTGGCCATTTCAACTTCAACTGTCATTCGTAAGCTCAATGACTTTCACTTTAAGCATGATTTTTCTTGTCTTCCAGAGATTATGTCTTGGGACGAGTATGCCTTTACCAAAGGAAAGATGAGTTTTATCGCACAAGACTTTGATCAGCTCAATATCATTACTGTTCTTGAGGGAAGAACACAAGCTACCATCCGCAATCACTTTCTTCGCTACGATAGAGCGGTCCGATGTCGTGTGAAAATCATTACTATGGATATGTTTAGTCCTTACTATAACTTGGCTAAACAGCTTTTTCCTAATGCAAAAATTGTACTTGATCGTTTCCACATTGTTCAGCACTTAAGCCGAGCTATAAGTCGAGTTCGTGTTCAAATTATGAACCAATTCGATAGAAAATCCCATCAATACAAGGCCATCAAGCGCTATTGGAAACTCATCCAACAAGATAGCCGTAAACTGAGTGATAAACGTTTTTATCGCCCTACTTTTCGCATGCACTTAACGAATAAAGAGATTCTAGACAAGCTTTTGAGCTATTCAGAAGACTTGAAACACCACTATAATCTCTATCAGCTCTTGCTTTTTCACTTTCAGAACAAGGAGCCAGACAAATTTTTCGGACTTATTGAGGACAATCTGAAGCAGGTTCATCCTCTTTTTCAGACTGTCTTTAAGACATTTCTCAAGGACAAAGAGAAAATTGTCAACGCCCTTCAATTGCCCTATTCCAACGCTAAATTGGAAGCGACTAATAATCTCATTAAACTCATCAAACGAAATGCTTTTGGTTTTAGGAACTTTGACAACTTTGAGAAACGAATTTTCATCGCTCTGAATATAAAAATGGAGAGGACAACGATTGTCCTCTCCAGATGTTATAGTAGATTGAATCTAGAACAGTACACTACAACTGCTAAAAATATTTCTAGAAATTAGTTTGACTTTCCTAATCTCTCTGTTCGCATCTTATTTCAATCCACTATAGCTTTTATTCAACCCACTACAGTTGACAAAGAGCCACAAAAACAAGATAGACAAGTGTCCATCTTGTTTTTCCTGTTGATTATCTTATTCATAGCGAAGTGCTTCAATCGGATCAAGTTTAGAAGCTTTATTGGCTGGTAAAACACCAAATATCATACCGATACCAGCTGAGACAGCTAAACTAAAGAGAGCGATTGGGATGGATACGCCAACTTCGATTCCTGCAATCATGTTTTGAAGAAGGACACCTGCAAGCATAGTCACCCCTGCAGCCAGCACAAGACCGATGACCCCTCCTAACAAGGTTAGAATCATGGATTCAATCAAGAACTGAACCAGAATATTACCCCGAGTTGCTCCTAGTGCTTTCCGTAGACCAATCTCGCGGGTACGCTCTGTCACTGAAACGAGCATAATGTTCATAACACCAGTACCACCGACAAAAAGGGAAATCCCTGCAATGGCACTAATAATCGTTGTTATGAAGCCAAAGAGTTGTTGAACTTCTTGGAAGGCAGCAGACGCATCTGCAACTTGATATTCCCCTTGTTGAAGACCTGCAATCTCTGTCATTCTTCTTGCCAACTCTGGTCCCAAAGTCTGGGTTAAGCTCGTATCGTTAACACGGAAGACAATATTTGAAATCTCATCAGTGTTAAAATTAGCTGCTAAGGAAATATTGGTCGTGATTGGTAGTCCTCCGACTCCAAAGGATTTGACTGCCTTGGCTTCTTTACTTGCATAAACACCAATAACACGGTAACTAATTTCGTTTACTTCAATAATCTGATTAAGCGCATCTTTTGCTGAACCAAAAAGGCTATTGGCTAGTTCTTCATCTAGGATGATCACACTTGCAAAATCTTTATAATCTTGCGCTCTAAGACCACGACCTGCAATGATTTCATTTTCGACCGCATCCATATAGGTGACATTCCCACCCGTCATGTTAGCGTGTTCGACCTTTTTATCCTTATAAGTCAAGGTCACATTGGCTGAGTTGGTCACATAGTAGCTATCCACTCCCTTGAGCTTAGCAGCTTCCTTGACCCATGCTTCTTGAGGTTTTGGTGGTTCAACAAAATCTTCTTCTCGACCACCAGACAAGGTCAATGCAGATTGTTTTTGTGTAAAGGAACCGTCCTTACTCTTTGTAGGTGAGAAAAAGACATGGATATCTTTCTGGGACTTGGTCATATTTTTATTGACCTGACGAGACATGGAATCACCTAAGGCCATAATCACGACAACGGAGGATACACCGATGATAATTCCGATCATGGTCAAGAAGGACCGCATCTTGTGGGCCATAATGGATGAAAAGGCAAATTTCAGATTCTGCATCTTAGTTTTCCTCCTTTTCTACTAGACCACTATCAGACGAAATGACACCATCTCGGATGACGATTTGACGTTTCGCATAGGCGGCAATTTCAGGCTCATGCGTAACCATGATAATGGTTTTTCCTTCTTTGTTTAATTCAACTAAAAGCTGCATAATCTGATTTCCAGTTTTAGTATCTAAGGCTCCAGTAGGTTCATCTGCCAAGATAATCGAAGGGTTATTGACCAATGCACGCGCAATGGCAACCCTTTGCTTCTGACCACCTGACAACTCCGAAGGTAAATGATGGCTACGCTCTGTCAGTTCAACCTTTTCCAGATACTCTTCTGCTAATTTACGCCGTTTTGAAGCTGAAACTCCAGCATAAATCAAGGGCAGTTCTACGTTTTGAAGAGCATTGAGCTTGGACAAGAGAAAGAATTGTTGAAAGACGAAGCCGATTTCCTGATTTCGAACCTTGGCTAATTGTTTTTCACCTAAACCAGCTACTTCTTTTCCATCTAGAAAATACTGACCACTTGTAGGTGTATCTAACATACCGATGGTATTCATGAGGGTGGACTTACCAGAACCTGATGGTCCCATGATTGCTACGAATTCTCCCTCATGAACTTCTAGGTTAATATTCTTGAGGACTAGTAGTTCTTGATCACCATTGCGATAGCTACGACAGATATTTTTGAGGCTAATTAGTTGCTTCATCAGTCTTCACCTCTTTTCCTTCTTGCAAGGAAGCTGTCGGATTACTGATGACTTTTGCTCCATCTGTCAGACCAGATGTGATTTCTTGATTTTCTGCATCTGCATTGCCCAATCCAACTTCAACTTTTTTGGCCTTTTGATTTTCATCAAGGATCCAAACATAGTTTTTATCTTCTTCCATGACTACGCTGGTGATCGGAACAATCAATGCTTTGCTAGTGCTTTTCACTTCAACACTGACTGTAAAGCCCTGTTTCAAATCACCGATTTCGCTAGTTACATCGACTGTATATGGATATTTAGAACCTGTGTTTGAAGCAGCTAAGCTACTACTTGCTTCACTGTTATTTTTTGGATAATTTGAAATATAGCTAATCTTACCATTCCAAGTTTTATCTGGGTAAACCTTGGAAGTAAAAGTGACTTCTTGGCCTACAGATAGATTGGCAAGGTTGTACTCAGAAAGCTCTCCCTTGACCTGCAAGTTATCGTTACTTACGATATGAACCAAAACTTGACTATTTCCTGTTGGAGATTTTGAAACGTTACGATTCACTTCAACAACTGTTCCCTCCACCGTACTCAATACTGTAGCAGCATTCAACTGGGCTTGAGCTTTTTCGAGTTGCGCTTCTGCATCTGCACGCACATCACGAGCATCGCTGATTTGAGAATCAATAGCAGCTGTGGCAGAACCGGATAACTGAGCTGGCGCTTGTCCAGTTGCTCCTTCTAGACCTGCTTGCGGAAGGTTAGGTGTTGCTGCGGCGGTATTTCGAGACTCATTCAGTTCATTGATATGACGGTCAGCTTTAGCAACTGCACGACTGGCAGCATCATAGGCAGCCTGGGCTTCTGTGCTACTATACTTGACTAAGGCCTGGCCCTCGCTTACCTTATCACCAACTGAAACTAGAACCTCATCCAAATCTCCCTTGCTGCCATCAAAATAAACATATTGTTCTTTTTGAGCAGTTACTGTACCTGATAAAAGAACTGAAGATGCCACAGACCCCTCTTTGGCAAGGACTATCTTAGCAGTTTCATCTTTTGCTGCATCTTGATTTGGTTGTCTCAATAGAAGAACAGCTGCTGCTCCCACTACAAGTACTGACGCCACTCCAATAGCAGTAAATAAAGGCCATTTCTTAGCTTTTGACTTTCTTTTCATAGCAATACCCCTTTTATAAATATATATATTAAGATTATAGCACATATCCTAAAAATGGACAATTTATTTCTCACTATCCAAAAACATTTGCTAAATCTTTTGTTGTTGTATTAGTTATATAATACACTTTCTTTTTTATTTTTGCAAGCATTTTCTTAAAAATTTTAAACGTAGCAGATTTTTGCATTGACCTCCAAAAAAAGATAGAATATGACTAGAAAACAACAAAGGAGCTTTCTATGAGAGAATACGATATTATCGCCATTGGAGGAGGTAGCGGGGGTATTGCTACCATGAATCGTGCTGGTGAACATGGTGCTAAAGCGGCAGTTATTGAGGAAAAGAAATTAGGTGGAACCTGTGTCAATATTGGCTGCGTTCCTAAGAAAATCATGTGGTATGGAGCTCAAATCGCAGAGAGCATCCACAAATATGGACCTGACTATGGTTTTACAAGTACTGGCAATGAATTTGATTATGCAAGGCTTCGTAAAAATCGTGAAGCCTATATTGATCGTGCTCGCTCTTCTTATGGTGGAAGCTTTAAGCGTAACGGAGTTGATTTGATTGAAGGTCGCGCCGAGTTCGTTGATGCTCATACAGTCAGCGTCAATGGTGAGTTAATCCGTGCTAAGCACATCGTGATTGCAACTGGGGCACATCCTCATATTCCTGCCATTCCTGGTGCTGAACTAGGTGGTAGTTCTGATGATGTCTTTGCTTGGGAAGAGTTACCTGAATCTGTAGCCATTCTTGGGGCAGGTTACATTGCTGTCGAATTGGCTGGCGTGCTCCATACCCTTGGTGTGCAGACAGATTTATTCGTCCGTCGCGAGCGTCCGCTCCGTGGATTTGATAGTTATATTGTTGAGAGTCTAGTTCAAGAAATGGCCAACACTGGATTAAACCTCCACACCCATAAGGTTCCTGCTAAACTTGAAGAAACTGAACAAGGCATTACCATTCATTTCGAAGATGGTAGTACTCATACTGCTAGTCAAGTTATCTGGGCAACTGGTCGCCGTCCAAATGTTGAAGGACTTCAACTCGAAAAAGCTGGTGTTACCCTCAATGAACGTGGCTTCATCCAAGTTGACGAATACCAAAACACAGCCGTTGATGGTATCTACGCCCTTGGCGATGTGACAGGTGAAAAAGAACTGACTCCTGTTGCTATCAAGGCTGGACGTACCCTATCCGAAAGACTTTTCAATGGAAAAACCAATGCCAAAATGGACTACACGACTATTCCAACTGTTGTCTTTTCACACCCAGCTATTGGAACTGTCGGTCTAACTGAGGAAGAAGCTATCAAACAGTACGGCCAAGAAAACATTAAAGTCTATACTTCAAAATTTGCTTCTATGTATTCTGCAGTTACTAGTCACCGTCAAGAAGCACGCTTCAAGCTCGTTACAGCTGGTGAGGACAAAAAGGTCGTTGGCCTTCATGGTATCGGCTATGGCGTCGATGAAATGATTCAAGGTTTTGCAGTAGCAATCAAGATGGGCGCTACAAAAGCAGACTTTGATGCTACTGTCGCTATCCATCCAACTGGCTCAGAAGAATTTGTCACTATGCGTTAATACAAAAAGAGCCCATCACGGTCACTCAGATTGAAGAAAAAGTCTATTTTGGACCATTTTCTTCAATCTTTTTCTTTTACTAGAGCAAATTTAGGAACTCATAAAAATAGCATTCCATCAATATTTCTAAATGTTTACACAATATGATAGCCAAGCTCCATAAGGTTACTCTTTTTATGACTGACATGATTTATCCGTGTTCTGAAAAATCTCTTGGTCTCCGGTTCTCTCTAAATCGGCCGTTACAAATTTGTAACCTTTATTTTTAAAACAGGTTGACAATCATCTCCTTTCCAGTATAATAGTTACTATAAATTACGAAAGAGGTTAACTATTATGAAAAAAGCA
The DNA here is from genome assembly GCF_041432445.1 of Streptococcus sp. 27098_8_69. Classification (NCBI taxonomy): domain Bacteria; kingdom Bacillati; phylum Bacillota; class Bacilli; order Lactobacillales; family Streptococcaceae; genus Streptococcus; species Streptococcus sp. 27098_8_69. Next base: position 27,661 of record NZ_JAPVZO010000028.1, read on the forward strand.
CATATTTACGCTATTCCAGCTATTGGGTCTGCTCTGATTGCAGTATTAGCCCAAATCAGTATCCCAATTGGACCTGTACCATTTACTCTGCAAAACTTTGCTATCGGACTCATCGCTACTGTTTTTCTTCCTAGGGAAGCTGTTCTCTCTGTTGGAATCTATCTCTTACTGGGTGCCATTGGTCTTCCTGTCTTTGCTGGTGGAGGAGCTGGTTTCCATGTTTTAGTAGGACCAAGCGCTGGTTATCTTTGGTTTGACCTAGTCTATGCAGGACTTGCATCTTATCTAACACACACAAATAGTGGTGTTGTACGTATTTTCCTAGCCAATCTCTTGGGTGATTCACTTGTTTTTGTCGGTGGTATCCTCAGCCTACACTTCCTCGCTGGTATGCCTTTTGATAAGGCACTGGCTGTCGGTGTCATTCCCTTTATCATTCCTGATCTTGCAAAAATTATTGCCATTAGCTTTATCGGACGACCACTCCTTCAACGTCTTAGTAATCAACCCTACTTTTCACATAAATAAAGAAAGGAGGTCGGGAATTTTCTCCCAACCTCCTTTCGTCTGTTTTTATATGATTGCTTATTGATTTTTGAAGGCATCGACCATCACTTGAAACTCCTCGTTTGAGAGGGTGATTCCTTTCCCCATCTTAGTGTGGTCTGGACTCCAAGCACGAATGTCAAACTTTGCTGGTGCTCCGTTAAAGCTAACACGATTGATTTCCTTGGTCCAACCTTTTTCATTCTCTGAGAGTGTAAGTAGGTGTTCTTCGATTTCAAATGTAAATTCTGCCATTGTATTCTCCTTTTGATTGTCTTCACTTGATTATTCGTAAAATCTTGTAGATTTTCTTAAAATTGTATATAATAATGATAAAAAGAAGGGAGGCTCCGATGAAAGATTTATTTAAACACATTCAACAAAAGTTCCAAAGCTTTCTCGACGGGCGAGAAGAACCAGATCATTCCAAAGCCGACTCCCTGACAAGTGCCATTAAAGAGGCGCTCCTAAAAAAAACTGCTGTCCACATTATTTTTTCAGATACGAGTTTTACAGGGGATATCATCAAATATGATACAGACCGCCAGCAAATTATCGTTAAAAATTTTGCAAAAAATGTGACCCGCATTATTCGAATACCAGATATTCAGAAAGTGAGTTTTGTTCCCTCAACTGTCCAAACTGCCCAAAAAAATCGATTTAAGAAAGAGTGAGATGAGTTTACTTCATCTCACTCTTTTCTATTAACGAATTTGTTCAAAATGAAGGTGAACAGCAATGTGTTCTCCGTAACCACTTCTCTCTAAATCACGTTGCAAACGGTAAGAGATATAGTGTTCAGCTATGGTAATGTAGCCTGCGCCAAGCAAGCGATGCTCAACCATTGATTGAATCATGCTGATTGTCGCACGCTCCACTTTTGCCTCTTCTAGATCTAAGACAACCTTCTTAGTTACCTGAGCTAGATTTTGACGTAAATCATCGGTCAAAACATAAACTGTTTGAGCAGCTTTGAGAATGGCTTGATAGATTTTATCTGGATCAAAGTCGGCAACTTGTCCATCACGTTTAATGACTTGCATAGGCTTCTCCTTTTAATTTGTATTTTCTTTAATGTCTGCTAACATTTTGGCTTCTTCTGCTGTTAATTCGTAATGTTCCAACAAATCTGGTCTACGTTCATAAGTTTTTTTGAGACTTTCATAGAGACGCCATTGACGAATCTTCTCATGATGCCCACTCATAAGCACTTCTGGAACCACCATGCCACGATAGTCATAAGGACGTGTGTACTGAGGGTATTCAAGAAGGCCTGATGAAAAGCTATCATCTTGGTGACTGGTTTCCTTCCCAATTACTTCTGGTATCAAGCGAACCGTCGCATCAATCATGGTCATTGCTGCCAGTTCTCCACCAGTTAGAACATAATCACCAAGAGAAATCTCATCTGTTACCAAGGTCTTAATGCGTTCATCATAGCCCTCGTAGTGACCACAGATAAAGATGAGTTCTTCTTCTTGGGCTAAATCTTCAGCATAGGCTTGATCAAACTGCTTACCTGCAGGATCCAAAAGAATCACGCGCGGATTATGCTTTTGAATAGCGTCAAAGGCATCAAAGATTGGCTGCGCACGTAGCAACATCCCTTGACCCCCGCCATATGGCTCATCATCCACATGACGGGCCTTTTCAGCATATTCACGAAAATTATGATACTGGATATCTAAAAGCCCTTTTTCACGGGCCTTTCCAACGATAGAATGTTCTAGAGGCGAGAACATCTCTGGAAAGAGGGTTAAAATATCAATCTTCATCGTCTAACCCTTCTAAGAGTTCTACATCCACACGATTATTAGGAATATCTACATTAAGGACAACCGGTGGGATATATGGTAAAAGCAGATCCCGTTTTCCCTTACGCTTAACTACCCAGACATCATTGGCACCTGGTTGAAGGATTTCCTTAATAGTTCCAATCAAGTTATCACCCTCGTAGACCTCTAGTCCAATAATCTCGTGATAGTAAAATTCACCCTCATCCAGGTCATTCAGGTTTTCTTCTGCAACCTTCAAACTGTAGCCCTTGTATTTTTCGATATCATTGATGTGATACATATCCTTAAATTTGATGATATCAAAGTTTTTATGCTTACGGTGACTTGCGATAGTCACTGTTCTAACAAATTGATCCTTCTCATCAAATAAGGCTAGCTCTGCACCTTTTTTAAAGCGTTCTTCCGAAAAATCCGTCACAGATAAGACTCTCATCTCACCTTGCAAACCTTGTGTATTGACGATTTTTCCAACGTTAAAATAGTTCATTTGATCTCCTGTAATTTCCTTATCTCCATTTTCTTCTTACAATTTTTTAATAATATCTACAATTTTTTAATAATATCTACAATTTTTTAATAATATCTACAATTTTTTCTGATTCAGACCACTGTAAATAATGATGACTTCCACCTAGAATAAGTCTAGTCTTAGAAGTCCAATATTCTGATTCTCTGTACTCTTTTTCTCTATAAGCCTGACAAAAAATAAATACAGGGATACGATCTGTTATTGACACATCCTCAAAATCTTCCTTGGTGATCTCAACAGATACCTGAAAGCCCGGAACTTGAGATTCCAACTCTGAGCCTTTTTCTTGCATTAATTCCCATATCTTTTTATTAATTTCAGGGCTAAAGGTGGTTTGAGTTAAGTTCTTAAAATAAAGTTCAGGACCGAATTCTTCAATCAGTCTCATTTGCTTTTCCATTTCTGGATAAGGATTCTTTGAAAAATCAGCAAACATTACTTTTTTAGTTGTCGGTTCAATCGCCACTAAAGCTTGACAATTAAAATCTTTGTTCATCAATTTGCAAGCTAAGATTCCACTCAAGCTATGAACACAAAGTACATAATCAGAAATATTTAGTTTTTTAAGAATTTCATAAACTGCATCTACAAGATTGTCCAGATTTTTTCCAGCTAGGTTCTGAATCGAACTCCTACCTGTGTTTGGAAAATCAATTGTCAAATAACCAATTGTGGGAAGAAGTTTTTCAAGTATAAGTGAAAAATTTTCATAACTTGGTATCAAACCTGCTCCATTTAGACAAACAAGCATTTTCTTTTGCTTTTGATAAGTAACAGAGAGACTACCGATTTCTGTAGATACTTCAAACCTCTTCATAAAGAAATCCACTCATTCTATATAATGAATTATTAAAAATCCTTATCCTTTATTTTATCACGTTCTAGGTATTTTCACAAGTTGGAGAAAAAAGCTAGTTCTGACCTTCCGCTTCTAAATATCCCTCCAAATCTCGTTCATGGTGATACTTGATGGCAGCTTTCTTATCTTTTTCAAAAATGGTCTTGGTTAGATCAATATCGTTGATAGCTGCGATTGCAACCGTATAATGAATAATATCAGCAAGTTCTTTAGCAAGTTCCTCATTTGAGTCCTGAACTCCCTCTTTTCGTCCAGAACGTCCATTTAAAACCTCGGCTACTTCACCAACTTCCTCTACTAGCTTGATAAAAAGACCTTCCTCTGTACGAGATTGCTGGTAATGTTCTAGCAAATAGGCTTGTAGTTGTCTAACTGTTAAATCCTTCATATCCTACTCCTAGCAAAAAAAGCGAGACTTCCG